>NZ_JBEXGU010000080.1:0-41204 GCF_040607515.1 Streptosporangium sp. NPDC005286
GGTGGCCCGGTACCGGGCCACCGCACCACCGGCCTCCCGGCACGGGCGGACGGGTCAGCCGGGAAGGTCCCGGCGGTCGGAGATGCTGTCGAGCCAGGCGCGGTGCAGGCCGGCGTAGCGGCCCGCCCGTCCGGCGAGCTCGCCCGGTGGGCCGTCCTCGACGATCCTGCCGCCGTCCATCACCAGCACCCGGTCGGCGATCTCGACGGTCGACAGGCGGTGCGCGATGATCAGGGCGGTCCGGTCCGCCAGGATCGTCTGCATCGCCCGCTGCACCAGCCGCTCGCCGGCGACGTCCAGACTGGACGTCGCCTCGTCGAGGATCAGCACCGCGGGGTCGGCCAGAAACGCCCTGGCGAACGCCACCAGCTGCCGCTGCCCGGCCGACAGCCGGCCACCCTGCTTGCCGACCTGGGTGTCGTACCCCTCGGGAAGCGCCGAGACGAACGCGTCGGCGCCGATCGACCGGGCCGCGGCCACCACGTCGGTCATGCTCGCGCCCGGCCGGCCGAACCTGATGTTGTCCGCCACCGAACCGCTGAACAGGAAGTTCTCCTGTGTCACCAGGACGATCGCGGCGTGCCGTGACTCCTCGCCGAGGTCGCGCAGGTCGATCCCGTCCAGCAGCACCCGCCCCGCCACCGGGTCGTAGAACCTGGCGACCAGTTTCGCCAGCGTGGTCTTGCCCGCCCCGGTGGTGCCGACCAGGGCCACGGTCTGCCCGGCGGGGACCACCAGGTCCAGCCGGGGCAGTACCGGGGTGCCGTCCAGGTAGGAGAACTCCACGTGCTGGAACTCGACCCGGCCGCGTGGGCGCTCTAGGATCACCGGGTCGCCGGGCTCGGCCACCGAGGGGCGCTCCTGCAGCACGCCGGAGAGCTTCTCCAGCGCCGCCCCCGCCGACTGGAACGTGTTATAGAACTGCGAGATCTCCTGCATGGGCTCGTAGAACTGGCGCAGGTAGAGCAGGAACGCGGCCAGCACGCCCACCGTGACCCCGCCCTGGATCGCCAGCATGCCGCCGTAGAGCAGGACCGCCGCGACCGTCACGTTCCCGATCAGCTTGACGCCCGGGGAGAAGACCGCGATCAGCTGTGAGCCCCGCAGGTTGGCGGCCCGGTAGTCGGCGTTCAGCTGGGCGAAGATCGTCTGGTTGCGAGGCTCCCTGCGGAACGCCTGGACCGCGCGCATGCCGGCCATCGACTCCACGAAATGGACGATCACCAGGGCCACGGCCTCCCGGGTCCTGCGGTAGACGATGCTCGACTGCCGCCGGAACCAATTGGTGAACAGCGCCAGGACCGGCAGCGGCAGCAGCGCGACCACGCCGAGGTGGACGTCCAGGACGAGCAGCAGGACCGCCGTGCCGACCAGCGTCAGCACGGCGGTGACGAGATCGTCGAAGCCCGATTGGAGCATCTCGGAGATGGCGTCGATGTCGGAGGTGAGGCGGGAGACGACCCGGCCCGAGGTGTAGTCGTCGTGAAACGACAGCGACAGCCTCTGGAAGTGGCGGAAGACCCGTCGCCGCAGCTCCAGCAGGATGCTCTGGCCGATGCGTCCGGCCATCCTGAGGAACACCTGCCGGGTCACCAGCTGGATGACCGCCGCGGCCAGGATCGCCGAGACGACGGTCACCAGCGTCCCCGGCCCCGCGCCCGCGACCATCGGCGGGATGCCCGCGTCGATGCCCACCTTGACCAGGTAGGGGATGGCGAGCGAGGCGACGTTGCAGGTCACGATGATCGCGACAAGCAGGACGATCTTCCTGCGGTACGGGCGCAGCAGCTCACCCAGCAGCCGCCTGGACCTGCTGCGCAGCAGGAACGACACCTGTTCCGACAACTCGTCCTGGTTCTCGGCGGCGACCCCGCGCCACTCCCGGGAGCCGTTCTCGGTCTCTGCCGGGATCTTCGCGGAGGTCTCCGCCGGGGGAGTCGTGCCGCTCACAGCCGTGCCTCCTCCGCGTCGGGGTCGGCGGACAGCAGCGCGCGGTATTCGGGCACGCTCGCCATGAGCTCGTGGTGCCGGCCGACGTGCGCGATCGTGCCGTCCAGCAGCAGGGCCACCCGGTCGGCGAGCAGCACCGTGGAGGCCCGGTGGGCGACGACTATGCCGGTCGCCTCGCGCAGTACGTGCCGCAGCGCCTGCTCGACCAAGGCCTCGGTCTCGACGTCCAGGGCCGACAGGGTGTCGTCCAGCACGAGGATCCTGGGACGGCTGAGAACCGCCCTGGCCAGTGCGAGCCGCTGGCGCTGGCCGCCGGACAGGGACATGCCCTGCTCGCCGATCCTGGTCTCCAGGCCCCACGGCAGCTTGTACGCGAATCCGGCCTGGGCGATCCGCAGCGCGGCCGCGATCTCCTCCTCGGTCGCGTCGTGCCGCCCCAGCGTGAGGTTCTCCCTGACGCTCATCGAGAACAGCGTCGGCTCCTCGAAGGCGGTGGCGACCAGCGAGCGCAGCTCGGGCAGCGGCAGGTCGCGGACGTCGACGCCGTCGATCGTGATCCGGCCCGTGCTCACGTCGTACAGTCGCGGTACCAGGGAGGTCAGGGTGGTCTTGCCCGACCCCGTCGCGCCCACGACCGCCACCGTCTCCCCCGGTCGCACCTCCAGCCAGACATCGTGAAGCACCGGCCCGGCGGCGCCGGGGAAGCGGAACCCCGTGCCCTCGAAACGCAGGTGTCCGCGGGGCCGCTCGATCACGCGGGTGCCCCCGACGATCTCCGGTTCGGTGTCGAGCACCTCCATCACCCGGTCCGCCGCGGTCATCGCCTCCTGGCCCGTGGTCAGAATGAAGCCGAGCGCCGAGATGGGCCAGACCAGTTGCAGCATCAGGGTGGCGAAGGCCACCAGCGTGCCCAGCGTCAGGGTGCCGGAGCCGACCGCCAGGGCGCCGAGCAGCAGCACGAGCGCGAGGGTGATGTTCGGGATCACCTCAAGAAAGGTGAAGAACCTCGCGGACAGGCGGACCTTCTCCATCGAGGTCCCGTAGATCTTCACCGCTCCCTCCTCGAAGATCCCCGAGACATGCCGGCCGCGGCCGAACGCCTTGATCGTCCGGATGCCGGCCGCCGACTCCTCGACGACGGTGGCGAGGTCGCCCTGCTCGTCCTGGACCCGGCGGGAGATGAGGATGTACCTGCGCTCGAAGTGCAGCGAGGTGAGCACGATCGGCACCGCAGAGACGACGACCAGCAGCCCGAGCGGCCAGTACATACGGAGCAGCAGCCCGGTCACCGTCACGATCTGGACGGTGACCAGGACGAGGAAGAGCAGGCCGAAGCCGAGAAAACGCCGGATGGCCGACAGGTCGGTCGTCGCCCGGGACAGCAGCTGGCCCGACTGCCAGGAGGCGTGAAAACCCATCGGCAGCCGCTGCAGGTGGCTGTAGAAATCGTCGCGGATGCTGGTCTCCAGGCCCAGGACCGCGTCGGCCAGCAGCCACCGCCGCAGGAAGACGAGCAGCGCCTCGGTCATGCCCAGCCCCAGGGCGAGCAGTGCGAGGGGGAGCAGTGCCTCGCTGTCACCCCGGGCGACGGGGCCGTCGATGATCTCTCTGCCGATCAGCGGGATGGTGATGCCGATCCCGACCGCGGCGAAGGCCGGCACCCAGACGACGACCAGGCGGGTGGCGTAGGGGCGCAGATAGGACTTCAACCGCCACAGGGAGCGGGCCCCGCGGAGGCGGGGGAGGGGTGGGGACTGTCGGGTTCGGGACTCTGTTTCCGTGTCCGGGATTTCTGTGTCCGAAGTATCAGGAGGCATCAACAGGCGGCACGCTCCTCACGGTGCTCACGCCAGGTGATCGCCGCTCGAGGGCATGGCGAACCGGAGGCCCATCCCCGCTCAACCGTTCTCCCGCACCACCGTTCCAGGTGGACGCCCCGTCGGATCACCCTCACCCGCACGGCGCGGGCGACCATTCAGTTTCCGTGCCCGAGTACGGCGTCAGCAACTGATCTGACGGTCTTCATGATGTAACCCCCAGGTCAGACATCCCATGGCCGTTTGTGTCAAGCGGCTATGGGATGTGATGGCTTCATCACGGTGTCCGGCTCGCGCTCGGCGCGGTGAGACCAGGCGGTTGCCTCGTTTAGATCTCAGCATGACGCGACAACGATTCTCACCCCTTTTGATCTGACCGATGAGCGGTGGGTGCCGATCGAACCGCATATCAGAAGATGCGGTGTGCCCGGTCCGCTCTGGACGATGAGGTGGACCAGAGCCGTTTCAGACGCACGAGGATATGCATGCTGTTGCCCACCCTGGACGAAGAGCAGGCCCGGACGATGACGCTTGAGGCGTTCGCCGATACGATCCTCCCCGGCGAGAAGAGGTCGCCCGACGACCGGGCCGTGGCCGGTGCCACCACCGGCGGTGGTGCCGTGGCGGCCGGAGCCATCAGGCTGCTGGAGTGGGACGCGACCGGGATCACCGCCGGGTTGGATGACTTCGCCCGGGCGATGAACGACCACGCGTGTGCCTACGCGGTCGAGCGAGGTCTGGTCGTCGACGATGAGGTCCCGCCGTTCGTCGCGTTGGACTTCGGCCACCGCACCGCGCTGGTGCAGATCCTGACCGCCCCGGAGCACCCGGAGAAGGAACTCTGGATCAGCCTCGCGTTGTTCAGCTACATGGCCTTCGACTCGGCCGCGCACATGAGCACCTCCGACGCGATCGCCGCGGGGCATCCGGGGCTGATGACACTGGGCCTTGAAAAGCCTGACGCAGACGGTCTGTGGCGGTTCCCCGAGTACTCCTACGGCAGGAAACTGGCCGATCCGCACCCGGACACGACCCCTTCAGGGAGCCCCGCATGACCAGTACGGAACGCACCGACGTCCTGGTGATCGGCAGCGGTTTCGGCGGCGCGATCACGGCCTACCACCTGGCCGCCGGCGGCGCGAAGGTGGTGGTGCTGGAGCGTGGCCCATGGCTGACCGGTAAGGACTTCGACCACGATTTCAAACTCGGCTCGTCCTACACGCGAGCGTTCGATTTCGTGGTGGGGGACGGGATGAGCGTCCTCGGCGGTAACTGCGTGGGTGGCGGCAGCGTCGTCTACTTCGCCGCGATGCCCCGGGCCCCCCGCTTCGTCTTCGAGCGCCACGGTGGCATCGGCCGGCGCATGTGGCCGCAGACCATCAGTCGCGACCTCCTTGACCCCTGGTACGACCGGGTGGCCGAGGCGATCCCCATCGCCAAACCGGACTGGAACGACGTCACCTATGCCGGAGGGCTGTGGGCGGCCGCATGCGACCATGCGGGCCGCACGGCCAATCCCGTCCCGGCCGCCGTCGACATGAGCAAGTGCGTGAACTGCAACTGGATGATGGCCGGCTGCCGTTTCGACGCCAAGCGGTCCCTGTTGCTCAACTATCTGCCCGCGGCCCTGGCCCACGGGGCCGAGATCCGCCCCCTGCACGAGGTCCAGTTCATCGCGCGGACCGACGGAGGCGACTATCGGGTTCACTACAGTGTCATCGACGACGACGACTACCGGGTGGAGACCGGGAACGGAACGATCGACGCGAAGATCGTCGTCCTCGCGGCCGGCGCCGGTGCCACTCCCGTGATCCTCCAGCGCAGCGAGGTCACGCTCGGCAAGATGCCGCATGCCGTTGGCCGCTATTTCTCCGGCAACGGCGAGCGCCTCAACACCGCCGTACTGAACGAGGACCGCGTCCGCGAGGTGCTCGGCCTGAGTCGTGGCGACGGTCTGGCCTACGAGGGCAACCAGATCGGCAAAGGGCCGGTCGTGGCGAACTGGGACCATCTGGATGGTTCTTTGCCCGAATACTCGCGTTTCTCCCTGGAGCAGCTTTACTTCCCGCCGGGCCTGGGCACCATCCTGGCCCAGGTGCCCGACGCGGTCGGCCCGAGCTGGTTCGGCGTGGAGAAGAAGGAACTTCTCAAACGCTGGCGCTCGTGGCTGATCATCTTTCAGATGACCGAGGACGACAACGAGGGCGTGTTCGGCCCGCCCCCCGCGCGAGGCAACGCTGATCGGCTCTCGCAGCAGATGCTCGGTATCGGCCGGCTCAAGTACGACCCGACCCCCAACACACTGCGTGGTTGGGCCGCTGCGGACGCCGAGGTGAAGGACATCCTGGAACGCGACGGACTGGCCACGGTGACACCGTGGACCAACGATGTGGTCGGCGCCTACACCGTGCACCCACTGGCCTCCTGCCGTATCGGCGACGACCCGCACACCTCCGCCCTGGACGACCGGCATGAGCTACGGGGGCATCCCGGCATCTTCGTCACCGACGGCTCGGCGGTACCGGGGGCGCTGACGGTCAATCCGGCGATGACCATCGCCGCGCTCGCCGAACGCGCGGTTCCCGGCATCGTCGAGGCCGCGCGTTCGCGCGGCGTGGACGTCAGGTACGGTGCGCCGGCGCCGGACGGTGCCAGCGCCGGCAGGCGTGGCGTGGCGCCGCTGCTGCCGCCCCTGTCGCGTGGGTGACGATGGGCGAGACACCCACCCGGATGATGCCGGGCTGGTCGTCGGGCTGGAAGAGTGGAAGCCATGGCGTGGCGATCGCCGGATGGGCGCGGGCGAGCCGGTCGCGGGAGGCGGTGGCGCGTCACTCCGCGAGCCTGGCAGCGGTACGCGAGATGGACGGCTGGGCGCCGGAACAGGCCACTCCCGTGCTCCCCTGATAAGGCGGAAAGGCACGTCCGAAGAAGACAGGGCATCTCCGTCCGAGAATGCTTGGTCCACCGGGAGCGATGAAGAGCTTCGATCCTTGGACGAGAGGACAGGCGCATGACCGAGCTGGAAGAAGTACTCAGGGACCTGACTCTGGACGGAGGCGAAATCGACGATCTGGTGGCTGGTCTCGAACCGCATCTGTGGAGCCTGCCCACCCCCGCGCCGGGATGGACGATCGCGAACCAGATCGCCCACCTGGCTTTCATCTTCAGGCTGGCGGGTACGGCGGCCTCCGACCCGGATGCCTTCAAGGTCATGACCGCCGAGGCGGCAGAGGACTTCGATGGCGCTGTGAACGCCGCGCTCGCCGACTACGCTGCCGACTCCCCGGAGGTCCTGCTCGGACGGTGGCGTGCGGAGCGCGAGGCGGTGGTCAAGGCGCTGGCCGCTGTCCCGGCGGGTCAGGTGGTGCCCTGGCTGGTCAATCCGCTGCCGCCGATCGTCCTCGCCTGTGCTGGGATCATGGAGCAGTTCGCCCATGGACAGGACATCGCCGACACGCTCGGGGTGAGGCCGGAACGGACCGATCGAATCAAGCACCTGGTCGTGTTCGCTGTGTTGACCAAGGACTTCGGATACCTGGCGCGTGGCCTGCCCCCATCGGACGTCCAGTTCAGATTCGAGCTCACCGCACCCTCCGGTGAGCTGTGGGAGTACGGTCCGGCGGACGCGGAGCAGAGGATCACCGGTCCCGCCGTCGATTTCTGCCTGCTCGTGACCAGGCGCCGGCACCGCGACGACCTCGAGCTCGTCGCCGTCGGCGCCGAGGCCGATCACTGGCTGGACATCGCCCAGGCGTACCGCGGGCCGGCCGGGGCCGGACGTGTCCCGGGACAGTTCGCACCCCGCCCTGCGGCGAGTCACTGAGCGTGGCGTTCCAGAAACCCAGGCCGCTGTCCGGCTCCTGGTCGCGCCTGGGGCGTACGACTCGCGCCGTATCTGACCTGTGCCTCATCCCCGGCCGTGCCGAAGAAAGCAAACCCGGACGAATCCTCGATGCGCCAGGGCCCTGCCCCCTCTGTGCCGGGCCCGGTCGGGGGCCGGGGTGGGAGCGCAATCGGGGAGATGCGTCGCGAAGCTTCGAGAATGAAGATGTCAAGGTGAGAGTCGGCGATTCAGCCGGTGCCGGGACGCCCGTGGCCGACTCCCGGTGATCTCATGTTCTTCCACCCGACAAGAAGGGATGCAGCATGCCCTCCAGTAACTCCTCATCGCCCCTTTCCCCTGACGAGGCTGCCGTGCGTGCGGTCCCGCAGCGCATCATGGCCGCGTGGGCACAGAACGACGCCGACGCCTTCGCCGAGGTCTTCGCCGAGGACGGAACCATGATCCTGCCCGGCGATGTCTTCGTGAAGGGCCGCGAGGGGATCCGCTCGTTCATGGCGGCCGGCTACTCCGGCCCGTACCGGGGAACCCGGGTGTACGGCGAGCCGATCTCGGCCACGTTCCTCGGTGACAGCGCCGGTGTGCTGATCACACAGGGCGGTGTGCTGGCCCCAGGCGAGACGGAGGTCGCGCCCGAGCGTGCGGTCCGGGCCATGTGGGTGCTGTCCAAGCAGGACGGGGAATGGCTCATCGCCGCTTATCAGAACACTCCCATCGGCGTTTCTTGAAGGGTGTTTGAGGGGTTGTCGCAGGGTCCGGTTCTCGAAGGACTCTCGCAAACACCGGATCGCCTTCCTCAACGGCGAGATCAGAATGGATTTCCCGCTGGAGGTGGCACCAAACAATGAGATGTCAAGGTTGGGCTGTGAGAATCGGAAACGGCCGCCGGCTCGACCGCTGTTTTCCAGAAAGGATCTGATGGATACCTCCGCGGCACCGTCAAGGGAAGAACTCGTCTCCCGCGCGTCGAATTTAGTGCCCCTTCTTCAGAAGAACGCTCTCTGGGGGGAGGAGAACAGGCGTCTGCCCGAAGACTCGATTGAGGCGCTGACCGACGCCGGTATTCTGAGGATGAGGGTGCCCGCCCGTCACGGTGGCTACGAGTCCGATATGGGCACCGTGGTCGAGGTGATCTCCGAGCTCGGGCGGGGTGACGGCTCGACGGCGTGGACGGTCGCCGTCTGGGCGATCAACAGCTGGATAGCCGGCCTGTTCCCGGACGAGGTGCAAGAGGAGATCTTCGCCACCTCCGACGTCCGGGTGAGCGGGATCCTGAGCCCGACCGCCATCGCCGTCCCCACCGAGGGTGGTGTCGTCCTCAACGGGAAGTGGTCGTTCAACACGGGATCCCTGCATAGCCACTGGAACGCGAACGCGGCGCTCCTGGCCCTTCCAGAAGGTGGATACGAGCCGATCGTGACAGCTATCCCGCTGTCCGACCTGGAGGTCGTCGACGACTGGCACACGGCGGGCCTTCGTGGCTCGGGCAGTGTCACCACCGTCGCGAAGGACGTGTTCATTCCCCAGCGGCGTGTCCTGCCGATGGCACCGGCGCTCCAGGGACAACACTCCTCGAAGCTGAACGCGACTTCCCCGATCTACCAGGCGCCGTTCACACCGAACGCCTCCGCGATGGCCGGTGCGGTTGCACTCGGTCTGGCCAAGGCCGCCAAAGACGCCTTCTTCGAGCGTCTGCCAGGGCGAAAGATCACCTACACCGGCTACGAGAACCAGAGCGAGGCACCGCTCACTCATCTTCAGGTCGCGGAAGCGATGATGAAGATCGATGAAGCGGAGTTCCACGCTTATCGCACGGTGAACATGCTGGACACCAGAAGCTCCACCGGGGAGCTGTGGACGATGGAGGAGCGCGCTCGAGTCCGTCTCGACCTAGGAGCCGTGTGCCTGCGCGCGAAGGAGGCGGTGGACATCCTCAATACGGCGAGCGGCGGATCGTCGATTTACAACACCGTGCCGATCCAGCGGATCGAACGCGATATCCAGGCCATCAACCTCCACGCCATCATGCACCCGAACACCAATTTCGAGCTGTACGGGCGAGTTCTCTGCGGTTTGGAACCCAACACCCACTACATCTAGTGCGGTGACCGCCCACGTTCACCGAGGGCCGACGACGAGGGCCTCAGAGACGGCCTCGACTCGGATCACCTGGGAAGCCGGTGAGGATTCCTGGACAGAGCGCACTAGCGGGGCGCCTGTTCGCCGTGGGCCGGGTTCCGATGGAGGTACCGGAACCCGGCTCTGCCGGAAACGTGAGCTGAGGGGCGAGCAGGTGACCGTTGGGATGAAGCCGGCGCGTTGATGCACGTGGGGTGACCGAACGCCTCGCCCTTCGGACACCGATGAGAGGCGGTGGCCGGCGCCTGGCCGTCGGAGGAGGAAGGCTTACCATGCGGACTGAGCTCGGTCAGGTGGTGAGGTCGCCGAGCGACTCGGGCAACGCCTCCAGGTCGAGTGTGGTCGATCCGCCGGGCAGGCATTTGGCGCCCCGCGCGTCGGCGATCTTCTGGCCGTTCCTGGACCCCGTCAAGATCTCTCTCCTCAGCGTTGCTCACGTGCCCGGGGCTTGGCCCTGTCGCGCCTGGTGAGAGGGCGCGGGATGAGGCCAGGGGCCGGCACTGGAGACCGACTTGTAGATCACTGGGGCGGCCCCGGCCGCGCGCCGGTGGGGCAGGCGGTGATCTCTGTGATGGTGACCGTCTCGGTAGAGATGATCGCGACGGCGGCGTGATAGCCGGGAACGGGCTTGAGCAGGTGGAGCCGGACATTGCCGGGTGGGGTGTCCCTCAAGGGCCAGCTGACCAGAGCGGGGTTGGTGTGGGGGTAGCTGATATGGACCTGACCAGGAGGAATGCTCAGACCATGGCCGGTTGCCTTGAGCGCGGCCTCCTTGCAGACCCATAAGCGGATGAAGGCGGCGTTCTGGGCGTGGGCGGGAAGGTCCGCCAGGGCCGCCCGCTCGGCAGAGGACAGGGCGCGGCGGGACAGTTCCTCCGGGGGAGTGGTGGGAATGGCCTCCACATCGACCCCGACAGGACCGGCGGTGCTCAGAGCGACGGCGACGCGGTTGCCGGCGTGGGAGACCGATACGTGGAGACCGGTATGGGTGACCTGGGGTTTACCGTGGGGTTTGTTACATCGAGGGCATGAGCGGATGACAGGCACGGCAGCCGGGCTGACACCCAGGTAGGTGGCAGCGGCGGTGCGCAACAACCAGCCGCCGGTGATGAAACGGTGCCTGTCCCCTTCGCGGCGGTAGCGTGCGGCTCGATCCTGTTCGGTGGGGCTCAGGACGCGGGCAATGGTGTCAATGGGGTGGTCGCGTGGGTCGGCCCACCAGACGTGACATTCGGCAGCCTGGAGGAGCGCCGCGTCCGGGGACCGCTGGAAGGGGGCGGTCATGACGAGCCTTCCTGAACAGGGCGGTCAAGGACGGGAGACCGGGCGGGATGTGGCGAACGGTCGAGCTGATCGCGCCGACCGCCGCTCCCGCGACGATCGAGACCTAGCCGACCGCGCAATGTAAGAACATCCCCTTTTTGGGGGATTCGATGTCCATCTGGCGGATGATGACTAATAGGCAAGCGTGCGGTGACCATGTCGTCAGATGCGATGTGGCTCCGTCCCCCAGTGGACGTGTTCGGGTGAAGCGGAAACGCCTTCCAGGACCGCCGACGATGGCATCGGTGAACGCCTTTTGGTCCACGCCTTGTGGCATAATATCAGGTGTTTTGGCTGGGACATCAACTTGACCCGAGGGGAACTCTCGTGACAAAAACCGACCTGATGACTTTCAGGCCCCTTGGCCAGGGTAAACTCTCCGCCCGCCTGATTCGTTATCGCATATTGCGATTTTCCGTACGAACTGGCGGCCCGGTTTGCCTCAGGCATCCAGGTGTCACTCGGTTGCGAGGTTTATGTGGCACCGGAGGGCGCCCTTAGTGAGAATCTCAACCGCCACGACCGAACCGGTCTCCTGCCATACTTGCCGGCTTCGAGGCGGTACGGAGATCCGCGATGGATGTACGTTCGCCAACAACAAATACCGTTTCTTTGCCGACCTGTCAGCATTGCCCGTCGCGTTGCCCGGCCCCGCTGTCGACTGCGGGTGGCAGTGTTTCACCGGGGGCCGTCCAACGTACCCGGACTGAGTATTTGAATTCATAGCCGTCAGCACCTGAAAACATCATCAGCGATACCGTTCGGAGAGTGGAAGACTCGAGGCGATTCATCGAGCATCCAGATGAAGCCTCAGTGTCAAGGCGTCGCATTGCGATCCGTACAGCGATCAGCCGACAGCCCGGACGAGTGAGAACTATTCTTCGGGCAGGCGAGGGTTAATCCCCATCGACAGACTTGGCCGCCGGGTGCGAGATGGACCACCAACACCTGATGCCTGTCTGGGAGTAGGTCGGACCTTTGGGGGCCGGTTCTCCGAGAAGCCTCTGTTCTTCTTTTCCCCTGCAAGCCACGGCTGCGGTATCGATTCCTAAAACTATCTTAGCTCGGCAGGAATAATGGAAAAAGAGATCGAGCAGGCCGTTCTGCGGGTCGTCCGGAGCATGTACGAGAACTTCAGTGAACAACTCACCATCGACGACCTGGCCAGAACGGCGATGTTCAGCAAGTTCCACTTCTCCCGTGTCTTCCAACGGGTCACCGGGCTTTCCCCTGGGCGATTTCTGTCCGCGGTACGCCTTCAGGAGGCCAAGCGGCTCCTCTCCTCGACCTCGCTGACCGTCACGGACATCAGCCACCGTGTCGGATACTCCAGTGTGGGCACCTTCAGTTCACGGTTCACCAGCAGTGTCGGGATCCCGCCGACCGGCTACCGTCAGAGCGATGGCATCGTACCCGTGCCTTTCTGGGGTGACGGTTCAGACCTGTCTGCCCTTGGGGCGACGACCGTCTGCGGCACCGTCTTATCTCCCCTGGAGGACCAACCCGTCTTCATCGGGTTGTTCCCTGGCCGGATCCTCGAAGGACAGCCGATAAGTCACGTGGTGCTGCGCAGGCCCGGCCCCTACACGCTGTCGAACGTCCCCGCGGGTAACTGGCACCTGATGGGGCAGTCCATCATCGCCGACAGGGCGGACGCCGTTGACCACCCGCCGGGCGGGGACGAGGCGCTCTACATCGGGTATGGCGGCCCCATCATCGTCTCCTCCGACAACGACACGCGATTCGTCGATCTCCGGCTGAGGCCCATGCATCCCTTCGACCCCCCGGTACTTCTCACGTTGCGGGACGTGCTCCCGATGGCCGCCACCTGCTCACCTGCGAAACTCGGATAGGCCGCTATTCGAACGCACAGGCGGCTCAACCACCGTCCGGTTCACAGTTCGTGCACGGTCATCGGCAGTCCACCGCGCACCCGCAGGGACAGCATGGCCTCCGGGACCACGTCATACCCGGGCACGCCGACCAGGTGAAGATCGCGGGTGACCATGGCGATCACGAATGTGGCCTCCACTAGGCCGAGGTGGTTGCCGATGCAGAACCGGGGACCGGCGCCGAACGGGATATAGGCGTATCGCGGCCGGTTCCCCTGGCGGTCGGGATCGAACCGGTCGGGATCGAACCGGTCGGGGTCATTCCAGAAGTCCGGATGCCGGTGCAGCGTGTACGGGCTGATCATGACATCGGCGCCGGCGGGTACGTGATAGCCGCCGATCTCGTCGTCCTGCCGGGCCAGTCGAGGCAGGGCCCACACCGGTGGATAAAGGCGCATGACCTCATGCACGACCATCGTGGTGTACTTCAGTCGGTGAAGATCATCGGCGTCCGGCGGCCGGTTCCCGAGCACTTCCACGGCCTCCTCCCGCAATCGGGCCCGCACCTCCGGGTGCCGGTCAAGGAGGTGGAAGGCCCACGACAACGTGCTCGCCGTCGTCTCATGTCCGGCGAGCAGCAGTGTCACCAGCTCATCGCGCATGCGCTGCCGGCCGACGCGCGCGTCGGCCTCCTGGCGGGTTGAGGCGATCAGACGGGATATGACGTCGTCTCCATCGGTGGAACACGCCAAGCGGTCGGCCACGAGATGGTCGACGACCCGGTACAACTCCTTGCGGGCCCTGCGGAAACGCCACTGCTTGGGGAGCGGCGCCCACGTCGGCACCATGCTCAGCGACACCATGTCGAACATGGCCTGGTCCTGGACGGCCTCAAAGGAGTGCCCGATCGAGTCGAAGGTGTCCAGCTCGGCGTCAAGCAGGGTCCGGCCGAGCACCCCGAGGGTGAGCCCGGTCATCTCCTGGACCACGTCAATCGACTTCCCGCCCGAGTATGCGCGCAACCGGTTCACCAGCTTCGCGGCCTCATCCGCGACGACCTCGGCCTGCTGGGCGATCCGCCGGCTCTGGAACATCGGCTGGATGATCTTTCGTTGCTTGCGCCACAGTTCGCCCTCGCTGGTCAGCAGACCGTCGCCGATGGCCCGCCGTGCTTCGGTGAGGCCGATTCCCTTGCGGTAGTTGGCGCTGTTGTCGGCCAGTACGTGCTTGGCGTGCTCGGGGTGATTGAAGAGGTAGAGGGTTTTGGGGCCGATGACCAGCCGGACCGCGTCGCCGTACTTCGACGCGGCCGACGTGAGCAACGCGAGCCGATCTGTCACCAGCTTCCTGAACAGGCCCGCCGCCGCCGTGCGCGGGGGCCCCGGCGGCACCAGATGCCCTGCCTGCGACAGGCTGGATTCCGTCATTCTTCCGCCTCTTTCCACGTGAAAGCCAGTCGGTGAAATGTGTGCCGGTAGACCGGCAGGGCGTCTTGGTCGCCCTGCCGGTCTATGGAGGACGCCTTTCCGATGAAGATCGTGTGATCTAGGTGCGTCGTGACCCACCTCCGAAACGGGTGACGGTGCCATCGAGCGGCGGCGCACCGGTGATCGTGCCAGGGCCAACCGACTGGACGTTCACAGTGATCTCCTGACTCACCGTCTGGATCCGCGTCTACGAGGCGTACGGCTTGAGCGCCCTGACCAGCGATTCGGGAACCCTGGCCGGAACCGTGCGGGTGTTGGGCCCGCGCATGCAGGCCACCCGCTGCCGGCCACGGGCGACGAGTGTCTCCGCTCCGCCGGCGTCGAGCAGGACATAGTCGAAGCCGAACTCGACCTGGGTCTGCGCGAGGTCGACCAGACGCATCCTGATCGACAACTCGTCGAAGGCTGTGATCTCGGTGAAGAACTCACAGTCGACCTTCAGCGTGAAAAGCTTGAGGTCGTCTCGCAAATCGGTGAGCACCTCAGGTGCCCGTTCCTTCAGGAACATCTCTCGGCAGCGTCCCTGCCAGCGAAGATAATTGACGTAGTAGACGTTGCCGACGATGTTGGTCTCTTCGAAACCCACCGTGTGGGTGTATTCGAAGTACTTGCTCATGACCTACGACCGTCCTTCGGTGAGAACTGCGAGCACGACCGGATCCGGGACGTTCCACACCGCCGTGGCGAGCGTCGCGACCCACACACCGTCCGAGGAGAAGACCACCCACGGACCTTGCCCGGCCGGGGCCGGGGCCAGGGGAACGTTCGGTGCCAAGCCTGCGCTCCGCAGCGACTCGACGGCGGACAACACACGTGCCGCCGCGGTGTCGAACCTCTCCCCCGTCCGAGCAACGACCTGTTGAACGAGTGGCGCGCGCGAGCCGAGCAACTCGTTCCACTCGGCCGCCGGCCGCTCGGTCGCCTGAGCGATGGCTCCGCCCACCGTGGACACCGCCGCGAGACCCATCGTCAGCCCCGCGCCATGAGCCGCCACGACCATCCGGTCACCGTCGATCTTCAAGCGCCCGTCCGGCCCGTGCCGCGGCTCCTCCCGGTGACCGAGTGCCCGTCCCACCGCTACCACCGCCCGGACCAGATGCTCCTCGCCGCCTTCCACGCCGTCCCGGTGGTGCGGCTCCACGGCAACCGCCACCTGGACACCGATCAGATCCTGGAGCGTCCGCTCCAGGTAGGGCCCGAGCAGTGGAATCCGCCAGGGGCCGCAGCCGTCTTTCTTCCGCACCGCCTGCAGGCGCAGGCCCTCCCACCGCTCCACGACCTGACCGAAGACGTTACGCACGGCGATGTCGTAGAGGTAGGTGTCGCCGTCGCGCTCTCGCTCGGCGGCGCTGTAGCGTAACTCGCCCGCTGCGGCCAACGCGGCACCACCGGAGTGGATCCGCTCGATCCCGGTGGGCAGCAACGTGGCGTCGGGCACACATATCTGATTGCCGTGCATGAGGGCGTCCCGCATGCCGGGGTCGCCGAGCAGCAGGTCGGCGGGGAGGAATCTGGCGAACCAGTCCGCCTCCTTCAGCACCGCCACGTCAGCGTCGACATGGCGGGCCGAGGCCCGGTGATAGCGGCGCAGCCGCTGGAAGCGCCGCCCCTGAAACAGCACGTCCCCGTACATCTCATCGGCCGGATCCAGGGGAACCGGCGGAAGCCCTTCACCGACCTGGACGGGGGGGCCATCCGGAACATCCTCGTCGGTGAACTTCAGCCGGGCCCGGAAGTGCTCCACCTCGAAGCCGGTCTCCGCACTACGTATGGCCGCCTCCACGGTGTCGTCGTCGGTGACGACGGCGGCGATCCGGATCGTGCCGCTGCCGTCGGGCGGTACGGTGATCGGCCGCATGAACTCGGCGTCCTCGATCACAGGTACGCTACCTCGGCCGATGGCCGCCGACGCCACCTGCGCCATGGCCTCCATGCCGAACACGGCGGGGAAGAGCAGGTTGCCGTCGAGGAGATGGTCGGCGAGGTACAGGTCGGTTCCGGCGTTCATCTCGACCTCGCTGACGAACTCGACCCCGTGGTAACGGATCAGCGGCTTGCCGACGAACCGCAGCAGTGGCAGCTCCGGCAGGTCGTAGCGGACGGTGTCGATGCCCTCGGTGCGCCCGCTGATCACGACGATGGCTGGCACGTCGGGGTCGGAGACCAACCGCCGCATGATCTGCACGCCCTGCTCCGGAGAGATCGGCGTGATGCCCCTGTGGGCCAGGCTGTCCACGACCGACAGCCGTTCTCCCATGCCGACATCGGACCAGACCGACCACTCCATGCAGATGGTGCGGCATCGCGGGTGCCGCTCGGCCACCTCGCGGGTGAGGTCGGCCAGCCATTCGTTGGCGGTGGCGTAGTGAGCCTCGCCCTGCAGTCCGGCCCGGCCGATGATGCTGCCGAAGGACACCAGCATACGCAGCCCGCCGGGTTCGACGGCGGCCAGCACGTTGCGCAGGCCGTCGACCTTGGTGGCGAACGTACGCCGGAACGCGGCCATGTCGAGGCTGGTCAGTCCCGCGGGCTCGTTGCGGCCGGCTCCGTGGAGCACCGCTGTGACGGGCCCCAGTACCATCCTTGCCTTGGCGACGGCGCGCCGTACCTGGTCGATGTCGGTAACGTCGGCCCGGATGTAGTGCACGGTCACCCCGGCATCCGCCATCCGCCGCAGGTTGTCGGCCAGTTCCTGGTCGTCGGCCGGGTCGGAACGGCCCAGCACGGCCAGCTTCGCGCCGCTGTCGACGGCGACGGCCAACGCGCACTCGGCGGTGATGCCCTTGCCGCCGCCGGTGACCAGCAAGACGTCGGTCCCGTCCAAGGGCTGCCGGGTGACGGCGGCGCGTACCGGCAGCGCTCTCATCGTCGGTACCCGCCGTACGCCGTCCGCGTCGTAGTACGCCTCGGAGTGGTCCGCGGTCGCCGCGACCTCGGCCACCGCCCAGCCGACCGCCTCCGGTTCCGGAGGTATGTGCACGATGGTGGTACGGAGGTGCGGGGCCTCCAACCGGAGCGTCTTGGCCAGGCCGGCCGCGCCTCGACCGTGTTGGGCCAGGACGAACCGGCTGCCCGCCGGAGCGTCGACGGCCGCCTTCGCACCCCGGAGCGCCTGCTCCAGATGTTCCACCGTGCAGTCCTGAGGCAGGCAGACCAGCACACCGGCACCGACCTTCTCCCGTTCGAGGGCCTGGCGCAGTGGTTCGGCGAGAGGGGTCTCCTCCGCCGCGTACACCTGCCACCGCCCGTTCTCCTCGGGCGTGGCCCGCGCGGGAAGCGGCAACTCGTCGAGGTCTACGGCGAACGGCCTGACCCAGGGGGCGGATCCCGCCGCCGGTGGCACAGCCGCGGCGCCGGCGGAGTCCGGGGCGGTCCCGGCAACCGCGTCGAGCGCCTCGGCCAGCTCGCGCAGGCTCGCGCCGGCCAGGTTCATCGGCGCCTGGGCCGCAGGAACGCCCAGTCGCTGGGCGGCATGGTCGATGATGTGCATCACCGTGACCGAGCTCAAGTGCAGCTCGTCCAGCAGCCTGCTGTCCTCGTGCACCATGTCGAGCGGTAGCTCGGCACGCTCGGCCGCCAGACGGCGTAGCAGATCGATGCTCGACTCTGCGGTTCGCTCCTCCGGTCGTACCGGGATGTCCTCGGGTGCTTTCTCCGCAACCCGTCGTACGGCTCCGCGGATCGCGACCTCCGGAGCCTGTTCGGCGGGGCTGGCGAAGAACGTGAACTCGGCCCCGACCTCCAGCGGCCGGACCAGTCGACCGTGAAAGAGCTCCTCGTGGAGGACGGGGGCACCGACGACGTAAGCGGCGCCCACCACCCGGAGCAGGCTGGTCAGTGACTCGTCGTCGGTGTCCAGTGCCACCGCGGGCACGTCCGTCACATCGGCGGCCAACCCGCTGAGCACCCGACCAGGGCCGACCTCGATGAGCAGATCGACCTCCTTGGCCGCGCGCTCCACCGCTTGCGCGAACAGCACGGAGTCGGTGATCTGCCGGCGCAGCAGGGCCCGGAGATCGGTGCCCGACGCCAGCACCTCACCGGTGACCGTGGATACGACCCGCCTGAGGAGAGGACCGAAGTCCTCTTCGGCGAGCCGCGCGCCGAAGGCCTCGGCCGCCGGCGCCACAAGCGGGGAGTGAAAGGCGTGGGACACCGGCAGGCGGGTCCACCGGACGCCCGCCTCCGCGGCTCTGCGCTCGACGGCCTCGACCGCGTCGAGCGGACCGGCGACAACGGTCTGAGCCGGCCCGTTGTACCCTGCGATCACCACGGGCAGGCCGCCCACCAGCTCGATCACCACGTCAGGTGTCGCACGAACGCCGGCCATGGCGCCGGTCTCGCTGTGTTCGGTCATGGTCTGGCCGCGCAGGAACGCCAGGCGCAGCAGGGTCTCCTCGCCGATCGCGCCGGCCCACCGCAGGGCCGAAAGCTCGCCCAGGCTGTGCCCCACCGCGATGTCGGCCTCCACCCCGAGGGTGGACAGCGTGCGCAGGCCGGCCAAGGAGCCGGTCACGATACGCGGCTGCGCGACCGCGGTGGCCACCATATCGCCGGTCGCGGGCAACGCGGCCCTGACATAGATCTCCTCGGCTTCGGCGAAGCGTCGGCGCAGCGCGCCGCCGCCGGTGCCATGGCCCGACCCCTGACCGGGGAAGAGGTAGCCGACACGGCCGGTCCCGGCCACGTGGCCGAGGAACGCCCGGCCGCTCGCGGCGAGCAGCCGTGGCTCGCCCGCGTCGTGCGCGTCCAGCACTTTCCTTAGCTGCCGTTCCGCGTCGTCGGGTGAGGAGACGACCACCGCGGCCCGGTGCGGCGAGTCCCGCAGCTCTCGCTGGAGCGTCGCCGCCAAGTCGGCGAGCTGGGCGTAGGACACTCTCGGCACGAAGTCGGCCAGCTCCGCGAGCCGGTCACGCAGCGCCTGCGGCGAAGCCGCGTCGACGAGAAGCAACTCGGCGTCCTGGAGTGATGAGGCCAGCGCCCTGGTGCGGGGGGAAAGCGCGCCGCGCCGCCGCAGGGCCGCGTTCTCCAGCACGATGTGGGTGTTGATACCGCCGAATCCCATGGCCGTGACGCCCGCGCGCACCGGGGCGCCGGCGGGCCAGGCCTCGGCCCTGCGCAGGACACGCAGCGACACCGGTTCCTCGGCCAGCACCGGATGGGGGTCGACACAGCCGATGGTGGGCGGCAGAACCTGCTCGTGCACCGCCATCGTGGCCTTGATCAGGCCGGCCACCCCTGCCGCGGCCTTGGTGTGTCCGATCATCGCCTTGACCGAGCTGATCGCCGCGGGTCTGGTGGGGGGACCGGCCGCGGCTCTGGCGCTCGCCAGTGCTTTGAGCTCGGTCGCGTCGCCAAGCGCCGTGCCGGTGCCGTGGCCCTCGAACAGCTCCACGGTCTCGATGGCGAAGCCCGCCCGGTCATAGGCGCGGCGCAGCGCCAGCTGGTAGCCGGCGGCCTCGGGCCGGGTCATGCCTCCCTTGCCGTCGGAGGAGATGCCCCAGCCGACGACGGTGGCGTAGATCCGCCGTCCGGCGTCGCGGGCGTCCGCCTCGCGCATCAGTACGACGATGCCGCAGCCCTCGCCGGGCCAGAAGCCGTTGGAGCCGCGATCGTAGAGCCGGAACTCGTTCTTGGCCAGGGCGCCGGTCTTGGCGAATCCAATGATCTCGAACGGGTCGATGGACAGGTCGACTCCACCGGCGATCGCGACATCGACCTCACCGTCCGCCAGTGCCCTCGCCGCCGTCGTCACCGAGAGCAGCGATGAGGAACACGCTCCGTCGACCGTGTAGCCGCCGCCGTTGAGATCGAAGTGGTTGCAGATACGGCCGGCGATCGTGTTGGACAGGCCACCGGCGAGGGTGTCCTCGTCGATGGGTGGGAACGGGCTCTTGTAGACGGTCTCGAGGTTGTCGAGAAACCCGGTCAGCCGATCGTCGCCCCAGCCCTCCTCCCTGAGCGCGGCGCCGACCGTGCGGCGCACGTACGGCCAGCGCAGGCGCAGGGTGTTGGCCCGGGTGAACTCGCCGGTGAGGGTGTTGCCCACGATCACCGCGGTGCGCTCGCGGGGAAGGCCCTCGGCCCGGGGAAAGCCCGCGTCGGACAATGCCTGCCCCGCCATATCGAGGGCGAGCCAGTGCGTGAGGTCGGTTGAGCGATAGGTGCTTCCAGCGACCTTGTGAGCGACCCTGTCGAACTCGTACCCGTCGATGACGGCGGCATTACGCGCGTAGAAACGGTCGGGAGCGGCCGGGTCGGCGTCCCAGTAGTCCTCCAGGCGCATACGTACGTCGGGCAGCCGGCGGAAGGCGCGGCGACCGGCGAGGGCGTTCTCCCACAGTTCCTGCGGGGAGGACGCGTCGGGGTAGCGGCATGCCATGCCGACGATCGCGATCCTGGTCATACCTTGACGACCTCTCCTGGGGGAGAGGCGAGTGCAGGGGGCACCCCGGTCTGGGCCTGGGCCGTTTCCTGCTCGCGGGCCTTGTCGACGACGTACAGGGCCCACAGGAACCCGCCGCGGATCAGACAGGCGGCGGCGGTGGAGAGGAACAGCCCGTACGGGATGTTCATTCCGGTGAGCAGGCCGTATATGGCGGCCGTACCGCCGCCGAAGGCGACCTGCGCGAGGGGCCTGGACGGGGTCGTTCCCGGATCGGTGATCATGTAGTTGGTGAAGAGGACGAAGACGATGCCGGTCATCATCGACAGGTTGCCGGAAATTGGGGTGTCGTCGATGATCAAACCTCGGATGATCCCCTGCAGCGCGAACCCGCCAACCCAGGCGCCGATCAGCCACATGCGGTTGGTGAGCTTGGAGTTGAGCATGGTGCCCAAGATGATGATGACGACGGGGATGATCCAGTCGATGGGGTTGGCGACGTTCTCACTGAAGTGGTACGGCGGCGAGATGCTGGCCCATGGGAAAACGATCAGGATCACCGTGATACCGAAGTTGGACGGGTTCATGAAGTGCCGCAGGCGGCCACGGACCGGCGCCCTGAGCACCCACTTCGCGCCGATCGCAACGACGACGCCGAACATCATGATCAGGATCTGGTCATTGACGTAGATCAGCATGTTCAGGGCGATGCTGGTGATATGCGCGGGATAGAGAAACTCCACGAGCCCGCGGAAGCCGTTGCCGAGGAACCTCGGCGCGCGCCCCTCGGTCCGGGCCGCGATGGCCTCCAGGACGATCTCCACAGAGTAACCGGTGGCCAGGGCCACGAACGGCCACGCGTAAGCCTGCTCGAATCCCCACCAGGCATATCCGAGGATGTTCAAGATCGTGATCGAGATCGCGAACCTGTGGAGAGCCTTGATGATCTTCGGGTCGCGATGGGGAGGGGTGTTCGTCTTCTCGGCCATGTCACTTCTCCTTCGCCTGCGAGCCGAGCTTGAGCGAATGCCAGCCCGGGGTGAGCTGGAGATCCTGCTCACGCACCTGGCCGGTCCGGTCGCGCCATGTCAGGTGCACCTTCAGCGGCCCGGTCACCTTCTGCCCGAGACCGATGTGCACCATGTGGCTGCGTTTGCCGGAGTGGCCGCTGCCACCGTCGACATGGCCGATGAACGTACGACCGTGTTGGGTGGTCACCTTCACCTGCGCGCCGACCACGGGCGACCCGGGAGCCGTGAGCGTGTCGGCCGCCGCGCTGTTCGCGTCCGTCGCACTCTCATGGGTCAGCCGGAGTCCGAGGAAGTCACCGGGAGCCGGGCTCTGGTTCTGGTAGAACACCGGCGGGCCGAACTGTCGGGCGACCGCGAAGTCGACCAGCCCGTCCCCGTTCGAGTCACCCGTGGCGATGCCACGGGTGGGGATCGGTACCGCCAGGCCGAGTTCTTCGGCCACGTTGGCGTACTGACCGTCCGCGCCCTTGGCGAAGAAGGCGAGCGTCTGGTTTCCGGCGAGATCCGCGCCCTCCCGGACGACCGGCCATGACGTGAGGTAGCGCAAGACACCGTCGTTGGCGGCCGCCAGTTCCTGCAACTGTGCCCAGCGGTTCACCCAGCCCTTGACGAACCCCGTGGCCTGAGTGATCGCCGGCTCGCCGCTGTTGTTGAAATCCTGGATCTTGACGTCCCAGCCCCAGCCCGACCAGGCGGTGCGCACCTGGGCACTCTGGTCCTCCCACGGGGCCACGCCCTCGCGCAGCCTAGCGCGCAGATCGGCCTGGTCCTTGGCCGTGGAGACGAACTGGAAGTTGCTCTCCTGGATGCCGTACGACGTGGTGATGTTACTGACGAAGAAGTCGTAGATGCCGTCATGGTTGAGGTCAGCGGTATCTGAACCCATCCCCTTGAACGAGTCATGTCCCAGCGTCTTGGACTTGGGGATCCAGGGCGTGCGCTCGCCTTCGACCAGTGAGAACCTGATGTTCCCCGGCGTGGACCTGTTGTGCAGCAGCCGGTCGGGGCCGAAGTCGTTGTTCAGGTACAGCTCGGGCAGCTGGTCGCCGTCGAGATCGAGGGAGGTCGCTCCGAGGCCCCATGCCCGCGAGATGTCCTCCGGCAGAACGTCGTCCAGTCTCTGGAAGGCCGGTGTGCCCTCCGCCGTCCCGGTCCAGCGGAAGAAGTAGTCCCGGCCGCCGTTGAAGGCCCGGGACATGGAGTCGCTCATCTCCACTTCTCCGCCGTTCGCGGTGTCGTCCAGAATCTTCGAGCCGTCGGCGAAGTAGTTTCCGATGAAGACATCGAGGTGGGAGTCACCGTCGAAGTCGGCGACGGTGGCCACGTTGGTGTTCCAGATGGGACCGGTGTACTCGCCGCTGCCGGAGCCCTGCACCAGCTCGGCGGGCTGGAACGCGTCGGCGGAGAGCACCGACGCGCCGGCCCGCTGTAGGTAAAGGATCGGCGAGCGGCCCCAGTAGTAGACCAGCAGGTCCTGGCGGCCGTCCTCGTTGAGGTCGGCGGGGACGCAGCCCATGGGCGCCATGGCCTTGTTCATGGGCAGGGCCCCGGGGGTCAACGCGAACGGCCCGTACCGGTCGGACCGCTCACCCGGTGTAGGTGTGATCACCACCTGGTCTATCCGGGTGTCGACGATGCAGAGATCGTTGTCGAAGCCGTCCCCGTCCAGGTCGTTCATCGCGACCGCGGCGCCGACGGAGGAGATCCAGGCGCTGATCCTCTCGTAGCCCCTGTTCACTTTGCGGATCGTCTGCTGGGGGAATCCGCCGGGCATCGCGACACTCAACGGCGTGAACGCGTACCTGCTCGCCAGGGCCGCTCTCTTGTCCGCGGACGCGAAGTGCGGATTACCCACCACGAACACGGTCGCCATCAGTCCGAGGGCGACGATTCCAGGTAGTTGCCGATACAGCCATTTGGCTTTCGTTGTCACGGGGTGACACCTCCAAGGGATGCGAACTGATCTGCAAGGCGCCGCCGCCATACCTCGTAGGCCGGTAGTTCACCTTGCACCGTCCCGTCGGGACGGGTGTCAAGGCTGATCCACGCGGCGTGTTCCGGCGTGGTGCCACAGAGGACCTGCGTCGCGACCTCGTTCTGCGGCGTCAGCAGGCCCGCTCTGACCCGGGCCTCGGCGGCGAAGGCGCTTCCCTGCGCCAGGTGAGAGCGATAGGTTCCCGCGCGGTCGCACAACCTCTGCAGTTCCTCCGCAGAGGCGCCGCCCGCATACGTGGCGGCGAGCCCGACGCCGCTCCACAGATCGGGGTTACGCCGCTCCGGGAACTTGTCGATCATCGAGGTGACCCGATCGGCGTCGGCCCCGCCGATGAACCACATCGCCCGCCCGATGCCCTGATCGATGGCCCGGCCGGCATAGGACCGGGGGCCGCTGGCAGGCCATGGGAAACCGGGATCCTGATACTGCTCGTCGATGTATCGCCGGGTGTGGAAATAGGCCTGATGGAAGCCGAAGCCGTCGTGTACGAGCCACAGCAGCAGTGGGTCGAGGCCGGTGCTCTTGGGCCAGCGGAACCGCGGCAGTCGCGCCATCGCCCAGCCGATACCGATGTAGATCATGTACACGTGGTTCCGCCCCCGTCCGGCGAGGAGGTCGTCGACCTTGCTCCCGCTCCCGAACGGCAATCCGTCGAGGACGGCACAGCCCATCCCCGCACCCTCGTAGGCGAATCCGCGGAACCGCCGGGGGACCTCCTCCAGGCGCCCCTCCGCCTCGGTGACGGAACGCGCCTCCATGGCGTGCGCATAGCCTTGGAGGAACGTTTCGCCGATCGTCTCCAGCAGTTCCCGGGACTCGGGACTCTTCACGTGGAAACCGCGGGTTTCCATCTTCGTCTCCGAGACGCCGGGCGTCAGAATATGACGCCGCAACGACCGTAGAGCCTTTTTCAATTTCCTTTCCCCCAAAACCCTTCGGTGAGTTCGCTTATCAATCGAATCCAACTTCGGAGCTAATTAAAGAATGCTCGCCCGGCGCCCTCGGCTCACGTTTTCAACAGGAGCCGGCATCAAGCGGAAACGGGGTCGCCGGAGGCCGGGAAGCGCGCCCGCACCCTTTGCCTCCAAAGCTCGTATTGCGGAACGGGGCCGGAGCCGTGAGGGCTCACCTCGGTGTCGTCGGCGAGAGTGACGGCGTCCTGGAGGGACAGGTCCGCCAGGACGCTCACGGCCATCTCGGTATGCGTCGGGATGAAGCCCGCGTAACTGCGGGCCTTGGCCGCGAAGACCGCGCCCTGAGCCAGTTCCGGCCGGTGTGCGCCGGCCTCCCGGCGCAACACGGAGAGCGCCTCGGCCCCGCAGCCCCCGGCGAATGTCGCGGCCAGCCCCACGCCACTCCACAGATCGGCCTGCCGGTGGCTTGCGAAACGCCGCACGGAGGCGGTGACATCCGGCACCTGGCCGCCGTGGATGAACCACAGCGCCCGGCCGACGCCCTGGTCGGCCGCACGTGCGAAGTAGCCGGGTGAGTTTTCCCACGGATACGGCGAGGGAACGTACTGCCCATCCACCCAGCGCCCGGTGTCGAAGTAGGCGCGGTCGAAGCCGTAGCCGTCGACCGCCAGCCAGCTCATCGTCGGGTAGTACGCCGACCCGGTCAGGTCGGGCATGACCTTCTTCCACAGTGGCCTGGGCAGCCGTGCCATGGCGAAACCGATACCGATGTAGGTGAGGAAGATGTGCGGCTGTCCTGGGCCGAGCAGCAGGTCCCGGACACGATGACCACGACCGCCGCTCATGGCGTCGAGGATGGTGAGGGCCATCGTCGCACCTTCGTAGGCGAACCCCTGCAGTTCGGGTTCCACCATGCTCAACCGTCGCTCGACCTCCCATTGACCTCGGGCGTCGATTCCCCATTCGAACCCGCAGACGACTGCCTGGGGGATGGCCTCCAGCCGCTGCGTGGCGTCCGTCTGTGTCACAGGGAAACCTCGCCCGGCGAAAGTCACATCGGCTAGGGGCGGAGCCAGCAGAAGCCTGCGCAAGGAGCCAGATAAAGTCGACATCATGCCTTCTGAATTCGCCTTCGGACCCGATCGGATAATGGTCGTATGTGAAGTCCCCTATGGCGTTTTGGGGCTGCGTTTCTCTGTCGGTGTTTTCCGGCCGGATACGTTCGTGATCGAGGCCGGACCATGGGGAGGTTCACATCGGATTCAAGGGTGAAGTCATCAGGGGCGTCTGGTCGACGAAACCGGTCGGCTGGACGGTCGTGCGCGGGAAGCCGGCGAGATCGCCGAGCAGGACGACCGGCCCGCGCCCGCGCGGGAGATGGCCGTCGATGAACACCAGGGTGACTCACCACCGGGCACCTCTCCTCGGACTTGGGCAGTGACGCCGTCCCGTGCCATGTACCTCTCCTCGGAGATGGGGATCTCATGCGGTGGCGTTTCATCACCTGAACCGTGCGGCACACCACGCTCCTCCTAGGGTGAGGCTCCGGCCGAAGCGACGCTTTTCTCAAAATGCGCTATCGGCTCGGCGGGCCCGGGCGCCGGTGCGCCGGGCCGCACGGCCAGGCATGGCTCGGAAGGTCCTGCCCGGGGGAAGAGTCGGCCACATGAGAGCGCGCTCGACCGGCCTGCCGCTCGGTGGAGTCAGCACGTCCAGAGATGCCGGAGCCCGTCCGGGTGCTGACACTTGGGCGGACACGATGCCATCGCGTGAGGCACGTCGTCCTGCCCCCTACGACGAGGAGGTCACACATGGCCAACCGGACAACTCCGAGGCAGAATGCCATCGTCCAACCGTCGGCGCTCAACGGCCGATATCACAGGATGGCGCTAGGCGTCTTCCTCGTGATCGTGCTGGCCCACTGGGCGGAGCACCTCGCCCAGGCGGTCCAGATCTATTTCCTCGACTGGCCCCTGCCCGAAGCCCGCGGCGTGCTTGGGGTGCCCTTCCCATGGCTGGTGCAGTCGGAATGGATGCACTACGGCTACGCGCTGATAATGCTCGTCGGGTTCCTGCTGCTTCGCAAGGGTTTCACCGGGCGCTCCCGCACCTGGTGGAACGTCGCCCTGGGTATTCAGGCCTGGCACCACCTGGAGCACTTCTTGCTGCTGGCGCAGGTACTGACCGGTAACAACCTGCTGGGCAAGCCGGTGCCCACCAGCATCATCCAGCTCCTGATCCCCAGGGTGGAGCTTCACCTGTTCTACAACGCCATCGTGTTCGCACCCATGGTGGTGGCCATGCTCCTGCACCGGCGTCCCCGTGAATCCGAACGTGCCCGGATGTACTGCGGCTGCGCACTCGCTCCCGCGCGGTGACGACGACGGGCCGACCGGCCGGGCACGGGCACTCGCCGATCTTTACTATGGCGCTGACCCTCATCGGGGCCTTTCTTCTGTACATCGCCGTGCCGAACATCGGTCCAGTCGTGCGTGCGGCCCGTGCGGACGGGACTCCCGGTGTGTTCACCGCGGAGCGTCTCTACTGCGTCCAGCATCCCGGGCACGAGAGTTGCAGTTGGATCGGGAGGTTCCGGTCCGACGACGGTGTGGTGCGTCGGATCGGCGTGACGCTCCACGGCAGCAGTCGCGACTCGCACTACACCGGCAGGGAGACCCAGGCCGTCGACGTCGGGCGGATGAACCGGGTCTACGGCCCGGAAGGCTCGTCGGAATGGGTGTTCACGGTGTTGATGCTCGTCGCTGGGACGGCGATTCTGGCCTATCCGCACGCCCGCTTGTTGCGCCGGCCGATTGCGGGGCCACCGGCTCCAGAGCCGATGGCCTGATCGGCGTTTCGCGACGAGGGAGAGGGGAGGGGGCGGTCGGGGCCGCCTCGCCCGCCCCCGGAGGTTCCCCGTCTCCCGCCCCGCTGTACTCACCGGGCCTGGCCCGGCCCGGTCAGGCGCACCTCTGTGCCCTGCTCCTGGCCGGGCCGGTCGGAGAAGAAGCCGACGGTCATCTCCAACGTCGGCGTGTTCCTCACCGTGTACAGGCGTCAGTGGATCCGGTCGAGGAGTGCGGCCAGTTCGTCCGGCGCGGTGAACATGGGCCAGTGACCGGTGTCGATGGTATGGAAAGTCCAGGTCGGGGCGGTCCGCAGAGCCGCGATATCAGGCGTCAGCTGATCGTCGACATGGTCCTTGGCACAGACCACGTAGGTGGCGCGCTGCTCGGCGAGGGGTCGCTGCAGAACGGCCGGCTCAGTGATCGTGCGACCGGGATGGCCGACGCAGCGGTCGGCCAGCCACTGCGCCTGGTACGGGGTGAGGTCGGTGTCCTCGGAGAGGAGGTCGGCGTCGGGGGCGGGCCAGCAGCCGTGGTTGTCGGCGATGAGGGCGTTCTCATCAGGCTGCTGATCAGGGGGGAACGCCTGGAGCATCGACCGGCCGTGGCGGGGAAGGACCGCCTCGACGTAGACCGTATGAGCGACGCGGTCGGAGGCGCGGTCGGCGACCTGACCGGCGACGATGCCGGAGTAGCTGTGGCTGACCAGGACGACGTCGCATAGGTCTGCGGTGACGAGTACGGCCAGAACATGGTCGACATGGCTGCTCAGGCCGATGTGGGAGACGTCGCCGCAGAGCCTGTCCAGGCCTGGCAGGGTCAGAGGGCGAGCCTGGTGGCCCAGGGCGCGCAGGCGGGTGGCGACCGGTTCCCAGGCCCATGCCCCCATCCAGGGGCCGGGGAGTAAGACGAAGATGGTCATGGGGTCTCTCCTTTCTCGGTGGATAGGACGCGAGGCAGGCGGTGCGGTGCCATGGGCCACGATCGGAACGAATGGCGAGTCGGCCGTTGCCTGATCGCGGATCTCCTGAGCTTGATCTAACTCGAAGATCAGACCTTAGCCGGGCAGATGGCGGCGAATCTCAGCCGATGATCGGGAGATGAGGCTGCGAGTGTGAGGAGTGGTCAAGGGTGACCTCCTTACCGGTGAGCCGTTCAAGCTCTTGGGCGGAGATCATCCCGACACCGACGATCTCGTCCAGACGCTCGGCCGCCGCGGCGAACGGGGTGATCGGCTCTTCGGCCCGGGTGGTCGCGGCCGAACCAGAAAACAGGAGGCGGGAGGGTAGGGTCGGTGGTATGACCTGGCGACATTGATCCTGAACGATAGGTCGGTCTGGCGCGTGCTGCCGCGGACCTCCGGAGATGCCGAGCATCCCGAGTCCGTACAGTCCCCGCGAGAAGGACCTCATGACCACTTCTTCTCTTCGCGCGCCCGGCGGGCGCGCGAAGCGCTTGGCCGCGACGCTCTACGCCTACACCTTTCTTGATGAGTTCGTCCTGCTCTACCCGTTCTATACGCTGCTCTTCGTCGACACGGGCCTGTCGACCGCCGAAATCTCCTCGCTCCTGGTGGTCTGGTCACTGACCTCCGTCGTTATGGAGGTCCCGTCAGGAGTGTGGGCAGATGCCGTCTCGCGGCGTGGGCTACTCGCCCTCGCGCCGCTACTGGCCGCCGTCGGCTTCGGCCTGTGGGTCGCCGCCCCCTCCTACTGGGTGTTCGCCGCGGGCTTCGGCCTGTGGGGCGCCTCGGGAGCGCTGCAGTCGGGCGCGCTGGAGGCGCTGGTCTACACCGAACTCGACCATCTGGATGCCACCGGTCGCTACGCCGCGGTCATGGGCCGCGCCCGCGCGATCGGCACGGGCGCCGTCATGACGTCCATGGCCGTGGCCGCCCCGGTGTTCGCCCTGGGCGGCTACCCGCTGGTCGCCGTGGGCAGCGTCCTGGCGTGCGTGCTCGCCACGGCCGTCGCACTGACCTTTCCCGAACATCGCCTACGCGGGCAGCGGGAGGAGACCTCGCCGGGCGGCTACGTCGCGACCCTGCGCGCCGGGCTGCGGGAGGCGCGCGCCGACCGGTCGACGCGCCGGGCGCTGCTGCTGGTGCCGGCGGTGACGGCACTGTGGGGATCGCTGGAGGAGTACGTCCCGCTGCTCGCGGTCGGTGCCGGGGTCGCCACGCAGGTCGTGCCACTCGTGGTGCTTCTGGTCTCCGCGGGGATCGCGGCCGGCGGCGTGCTCGCGGCGACCGGGCGGCGCTTCACCGACAGGGAGTTCGCGGCCCTTCTCGCGTTCGGAGCGCTGGCGCTCGGCGCGGGTGCGGCCAGCGGGGTCGCGGTGGGGTTCGTCGCGGTCGCGGCGGCCTTCTGCGCCTTCCAGATGGCGGGGGTACTGGCCGACGTGCGGCTGCAGGAGAGCATCACGGGTCCGGCCCGTGCCACCGTGACCTCGCTGGCCGGGCTGGGCACCGAGTTGGGGGCCATCCTCGTCTACGGCGGCTACGCCGCGGCCTCGGCGCTGACCGATCACGCCACGATCTTCACCGTCTCCGCGGTGCCGTACGCCGTCCTGGCCCTGGTGCTGTTCCTCGGCGGGTCCCGTTCACGGAGAGCGGTCCGTGAACCCGGGTGATCCGAGCCGGGCCCATCACGCTCTGTCCCGGACCGTGATGGGCCCGGCCTGGCTCAGCGGCCCGTGAACCGGGGCAGGCCGAGTTCGGCGAAGACCGGGCGGTGGTCGGTGTCCGGCAGGGGGTGGACGCCGAAGCTGTTGACCGCCATGCGCGAGTCGGCGAGCACATGGTCGATCGTCACACCGGGCAGGGGCTCCCAGCCCTGCTGCGGCCAGGTGGGGATCAGGCCGTTCCCGGTGACGTCGGCCGCGTCGCGGTAGCCGCTGCCGAGCAGGTCGCGTACCAGCCCGTGGTCGAGGGTGGCGTTGAAGTCGCCGGCCAGTACCCGCAGCTGCCCGCCCGGCCTGGGCAGTGCCCGCAGCCCCTCGTCCCAGCACCAGACCTTGTAGTCGTACCTGGGCGCGCAGGGGTGGACCGAGACGACCTCGATCTCGTGGCCGCTCGGATGCCTGATCACCCCCCGTGCCTGCCGGAACCTGCCCAGCGCGATCAGGGGTTTCTCGGTGATGGGATGCCTGGAGTAGATGCCGGAGCCGTGTACCCCGTCGACCGCGCGATCCACCACATGGGGCATGCGCTTGCGCAGGCCGGCCGCCTCCAGGCGCTCGCGTGCGGCGGGGGTGAGCTCCTGGAGGGCCAGCACGTCCGGATCGAGGGAGCGCACGAGATCCATCAGGGCGTCGGTGTCTCCCGCGCCGACGGCCAGGTTCGCGGCGAGCACCCGGAGCCGCTCGTCCGAGGCGGGCTGGTCGCCGTCGGCGAAGTAGCGGGGGAGCACGGCCGTCGCCAGCACCGCGCTGGTGACCAGGGCGAGGGCCGCGGCCGCCCAGCGGCGCAGCCCCAGGGCCAGGAGCAGCGGGATCACCGAGGCCACCGCCGCGTACGGGGTGAAGGCCACCAGGGGGACCCACTGCCACAGCGGGGTCCACCCGCCGGTCCTGAGCACCGCCCACACCGCGAACGGCAGCACCATCGGCCAGACCAGCAGCAGGCCCACCCATCTCGATCTGATCATGAACCGGGAGCGTAACGGTCTTCTGTGCAGATTCGGTGGAGATTGGCAGCTTTTATCCGCGCAAGTCGGTGGCTTCAGGTGAGGTGGTACGCCTGGGCGATTTAGCCGGATTTCCGGGATGAAACTGATCTTGTGGACTTATCTCATTTGAGTCAATATCTGGTCGAGAAATTTGAAAATCCCCATAACGCCGCGGACACGCTTCCTCACCCCCTCGGAGGCCGCCTTGCGTTTCCCCGCCCCTCTCGCCGTCATGACCACCCTGGTCGCGTCCATGACCGCGGTGATCAAACGACAACAACTGCGAGCAGGGCGCGACCGTCGGGCAGCTGCGCGACTCCTCCCGCGGCCAGCCGCTCAACTACTGCCTGGACAACATCAAGGCGTGGCACGACGCCAACCCCGATCACGAGCTTCTCGTCATCAAGCTGGAGGCGAAGGGCCGCTGACATGCCCACGCGTACCGGGAACCGCGGCCGCTCACCGGCCCTGGGCGCGCACGAACGCGCGAACTCGAGGAGAAGCTCAGGCTTCCTGAAAGCGGCGGCTGTACGCCACGCGCGAAAGACAGGTTCGTCTGAGGTGGGTGAACCGGTTGGAAACGGTGCCGGGGGAAGGCCGGAGCCCGTCGAGCGCGATCCGCGGTGGCCGCTCGCCCTTCCTCGCGACCGGTACAACGACCGATCATGTCCGAGGACTCGGCCGACCCCATTCTGTCGGGATTTCTCAGAGGATGGGGTCAGGCGTATCCCGGCTACGTCAACCGGAGGGGGGCGAGTTCGGAGTGGTCACCGGCGCGACGCAGGCCGGGGCACTCGGGACGGTCGGCGATCGACCGGTCTTACAGCAGGTCCCACGTCACCGGCTGCGCCATCGCCTCGGGGTACTTCTTCTCCACATAGCGCAGGTACTCCTGGATGTGCGCTTCCATCGCGGCCATGGACGAGTCACCGTCATGAGCGCTGAGCGCCTCGAAGATGCGTGTGTGCGCTTTGAGCACGGCGGAACGGCGGTGCAGAGGATAGTTCACCCCCAGCGCGGTGCCGTCGATTATGCCCAGCAGCGCGTCGATGAGAAAACCGAAGAGCGCGTTGCCCGACGACCACGCGATGATGTCGTGGAACGCCTTGTTGGTGTCGAGAAATATCTCGCGATCATTGAGATTCTCCCGCATCCCGTCGACCGACTCGGCCAAACGTTGCAACTGCTCGCCCGTCATCCGCTCGGCCGCGAGTCGGGTCATCATCGGTTCGAGACCCACTCGCGCCTCGACCACGGAACGGAACGGCGCATTCTCGAACTGCAGCAGTAGCACGAGGGCGGTGGCGAGGTTGGACGCGTCGGGCTTTTCCAGCGTGGGGCCGCCCCCCGGCCCCGGCTTGAGGGAGATGACCCCCTGCAACTCCAAGAAACGCAACGACTCGCGTAGCGTGCCCCGGCCCACCTGGTAATCCTCCAGCATGAGCCGTTCGGACGGTAGTCGGTCACCAACGGAGTATCCGTTGCGCCGTACGTCGTCGATGATCCGTCGGGCGATCAGCACCGCGGTCTTCTGCGGGCGTGTCCTTGAACTGTTGTTCATCGCGTCTCCGGAGAGCTAATCGAAGATGAAATGGTGCACCCACATCTGATGCTAATTATCGTATGCATCAATCTCGCCACACGATATCGATCAGGAAGTGATCAAGGATAGTACTGGCTTCCTGCCCGTTGGCATGTGATTCCCGGTGACCGCCGCGCCCCTTCACGGACGCCCCGCGACCGGCGCACCGTATCGACGCATTCCTACCGGTACGCGAACACGCCTTGCCCGCCGTCCGCTCGGCGAGGCGAGCCGGTTGCTCAGAGCCGCTCCCGGCCGCCTCCGGTGCGGGCCCAATGACGGTGATCACCGATTCCCAGCTTCACGGCTTTGACCTCTATCCCACACGATCGCCCCTGCGGGAGTTCCATGAGAAAGGGCCGGGATGACCATCCCGGCCCTTTCTCATGGAACACAAGGTTAGCGCGCCCACGGCGAATCGACGCCGAGGACCCGCGCGATCGTCCCGCCCAGCACCGACTTGCTCTCGTCGTCGGTGAGTCCGAGCGCCTCGATGGCGGCGATCTCCGCCCCGGGGTCGGTCATCGGCCAGTCGGAGCCGAACACGATCCGCTCCGCGCCGTGGTTCCGGATGAGCCGGCGTACCCGGTCCGGTCGCAGGGTCGCGAGGCTCGGCGGCCAGGATGTCTCCAGCACGACGTCCGCGCCGGAGAGCATCTCCTCGGCATCGTCGAGGATCTTGTAACCGCCGAAGTGACAGGCCATCAGCCGCAGATCCGGGAACTGCCTGGCGATGTCCGCGATCATCTTCGGGCTCGACAGACTGTTGGTGCGCGCGTCGCCGCCCTCGCCGACATGGGTGATCACGGCGATGTCGCCGCCGAAGGCCTCGAGGATCAGCCAGAGCCGTTTGTCGTCGAGCGCGAAGTTCTGGAACAGCGGGTGCAGCTTCACCGCCTTCACACCATGCCGCTGCAGGCTCGCCATGTTCTCCTCGACCGGCAGGTCCACATGCACCGTGCCGAAGCCGATGCGCTTCTCCGACATCAGCCCGGCCACGAACGCGTTGACCTTGTCCACGTGCCGGGCCTCGTTGGCGATCCCGAGGCAGCAGCTGATGTCCACGCCGGTCGACTCCATCTGGCGGGTCAAGCCGCCGACCGTTCCGTCACCGCGGGGCTCAAGACCCGGGACCCGGTTGCTTCCCAGCGCGATCCCGGCGATCTTGTCGGGCCAGACGTGCGTATGAGCGTCAATGATCATGGGGATACCCTCACAACTTGCCGGACTCGCCGCCGTCGACCACGAAGATCGCACCTGTGGTGAACGAGGAGAGGGGCGAAACGAGCAGACAGGCGAGGGGGACGAGTTCGGAGGGGTCCGCCATCCGGCCCGCGGGAATCTTCGCGACCCGCCGCCGGAGCAGTTCGGGGGACTCGAGCACGGCCTTCTGGGCGTCGGTCTGGAACGCGCCGGGAGCGATCGCGTTGACCCGCACGTTCTTCGAGGCCCACTCGGCGGCAAGCGCCTCGGTCATCCGGATCATCGCGCCCTTCGAGGTGGAGTAGCCGACCAGGTACGGCTTGCCGCGCACACCCGTCGTCGAGGCCACGTTGAGAATCCGGCCGTCACCTTGCGCGATCATGTGCCGGCCGGCGGCCTGGGCGAGCAGCATCGGCGCGATGACGTTGACCGTCATCGTGTCCTTCCAGATCTGCGGGTCCTGGTCCACGAACTTCCCGGCGGGCGCGACCCCGGCGTTGTTGATCAGCCCGTCGATCCGGCCGTGCCGCGCGATGACCTCGTCGACGAGGCCGACGACGGAAGCCTCGTCGCGCATGTCCGCCTCGATGATCGAGATGCGGCCCTCACCCCTGGCCGCCAGGTCGCTGAGGCTGTCCTTGGAGCGGGCGGCGGCCACGACGTATGCGCCCTCGGCCGCGAGCTGGATGGAGATCGCCGCTCCGAGCCCCCGGCTGGCACCGGTGACGAGGACGACGCTGTCACGCAGTCCGAGGTCCATCAGGAGACTCCCTTCGACAACCGGCGCGCGAGCGAGTCGAGCAGCACCTCGGTGGCACCCTCGTAGACCCGCAGCGGACGGGCGTTGCGATACAGACGTTCGATCTTCGAACCACGCACCAGGCCGAACCGGCCCATGATCTGCACTGAGCGGTCGACCACGCGGCCGGCCGCCTCGGTGGCGCTGACCTTCGCGATCGACGAGTAGTCGAGGTGGGCGAGCGGGTCGGACTGGGCCAGTGCCGCCGCCCGATAGGTGATCGCCCGGGCCGACTCCACCTCGGTCCAGGACAGGGCCACGCTCTGCGAGACGGCACCAAGGTCGATCAGCGGCCGGCCGAACTGCTGCCGCGTCTTCGCGTGCCGCAGCGCCTCGTCGAGTGCGGCCTGGGCGAGGCCCACCGCGGAACCCGCAACCGTCACCCGGAAGACCGCGAGGGTCTGCAGCATGAGAGAGAACGCCTTGCCCGGTACGCCGAGCCGGTTGCCCTCGGGCACCACGACGTCGTCGAAGTCGAGCTCACCGAGGATGTGAGGCGCGATCAGGTCGTCGCCCCGCGTGATCGTCAGGCCGGGTGTGTCAGCGGGAACGAGGACCATCGAGTAGCCCTCGTCCTCCTTTCCGAGCACGCAGTAGAAGTCGGCGGCGCCGCCGTTGGTGATGAACGACTTCCGCCCGTGCACGCGCACTCCGCCGGGAACGGCCTGGATCGTCGTGGTCACCCCCCGCAGGTCCGAGCCGACGTCCGGCTCGGTCAGCGCCAGACCGGCAATCGCGTCGAGCCGGGCCACCTGGGGCAGCCACCGGCTCTTGAGCTCGTCGGAGCCTCCTACGGCGAGCGAGTAGCTGCCCACCCCCTGCATGCCGAACAGCGAGTCCAGGTGAGCCGAGCTGTACATCAGCGCCTCACGGACGACCACGATCGACAGCGGGTCGAGGACCTCGGTCTCGCCGCCGTACGCCGCCGGCACCACCTGCCGGGCGAGGCCGCTTTCACGCAGTGCCCGCAGGACACCCGGGTGCACCTCGACACACTCATCGGCCTCGTTCGCGAACTCGTCGACCTGAGCCGCGACAGCACGCGCGATCTCCTGGATCTTCCGATGACGCGGGCTCAGATCGAACATCTGCCCATCTTCCACGATGCTGTCTCTCCTGTTGAGGTCTCGGCGGAGTACGGCTGGGCTCAGCGACGCTGGTCGAACCTGCGACCGAGCAGTTCGGTGACGATGCGGATGCGCTGCATGGTCGGCGTACCGCCGGCGATGGCCCAGCCGTGGGCGTCACGGTGCAGGCGCTCGATACCGTACTCCTCCGTGTAACCGTTGCCGCCGTGCAGCTGCATGGCCAGGTCGGTGACCCGCTTGGCCATCTCGTTGGCGGTGCACTTGGCGAGCGACACCTGCAGCGGGTCGGGCAGGCCGGTGTCGGCGCCGGCTGCCGCGCGCTGAAGGAGCAACCGGGCGGCCTCGACCTGGAGCACCATGTCAGCGAGGATCACCTGGACGCTCTGGAACTCGATCAGAGGCTTGCCGAACTGCTCGCGCTCCTCGACATATCGCATCGTACGGTTCAGCGCCTCCTGGCCGATCGCCAGGCTCATGGTGGAGTTGCCGAGCCGCTCGATCGAGAAGACACCAAAAAGCTTGCCGAAGTCACCGGCGGGAACGACGACGTTCTCCTTGGGCACCTGCACGTTGTCGAAGATGACATCGGCGGAGGGGATGCCACGGAAACCCATGAGGCGTTCCGGAGCGCCGAAGCTGAGGCCCGGCATGCCCTTCTCGACGAGGACCGCGCCAATGCCCTTGGAGCCGGGGGCGTCGCTGAGCCGGCAGTACACCAGGTACTGGTCGGCCTCGCCGCCGTTGGAGATCCACCGCTTGCCGCCGTTGATGACGTAGCCGCCGTTCATCGGCTTCGCGGTGGTACGCATGTCCGTCGCGGCGGAGCCCGCGTCAGGCTCGGAGATCGCCACGGCCATGGTCCTGTCACCGGAGATGATGGCGGGCAGCCATCGCTCGCGCTGCTCCTCGGTGGCGAGGTGGTTGATCACCTGTGCGGGGCCGGTGTTAGCCTCGAAGATCTGGAACGCGGCCGGACGGCATACCTTGCCGAACTCTTCGATCACGGCCAGGGCCTGCGAGAGCGGAGCTCCCGAGCCTCCGAACCGCTCCGGGTGGGCGATGCCGAGGAAACCGAGGTCGCCCAGCCGCTTGCGCTGTTCCAGTGAGATCGGCGTCCGATCCACGTCGAGCTGTTCCGCCATGGGGGCGTACACCTCTGCGGCAACACGCGCGGCCAGCGCACGGATCTCCTGATGCTCATCGACACTGGCAGACATGGCATCCGTTCTTTCGAATGTAATCATTATTCTAGATTCCTCGCGTGTGGCCGTCAACGGTCGCGGAGGAGGGGGTGGTGACCGGGCGGCCACCATGGACACTATGATGAATATCATGATAAACAATACCCATGGGAGTTGCGCAAGTTCTTGCTGATGTTGTGATCGTCGACGCGGTCCGGACCGCAAGTGGCCGCGGCCGTAGCGGAGGTGCTCTTGCGGACGTCCATCCGGTCGACCTCCTGGCCCAGACCCTGACCGGCCTGCTGGCCCGCAATGACCTGGACCCGGGCATCGTGGACGATGTGCTGATCGGTTGCGTGTCGCAGGTGGGTGAGCAGTCCGCCACCCCCGGCAGGATGGCCTGGCTGGGCGCGGGTCTCCCGCCACACGTGCCCGCCGCCACGATCGACCGCAAGTGCGGATCGGGTCAGCAGGCCGTGCACTTCGCGGCCCAGGCGATCAGGGCGGGCTCGTACGACATCGCGATCGCCGGCGGCATCGAGTCCATGAGCCGCGTCGTCATGGGTTCCGCGCGCATGGACGCCGACCCGTACGGCACGCAGGTCGCGGAGCGCTTCGCGCCCGGACTCGTCTCCCAGGGCGTGGCGGCGGAACTCGTCGCGGCGAAATGGAAGCTCGACCGTACCGCCCTCGACGAGTACTCCGTACGGTCACACCGGCTCGCCGGCGCGGCACAGGACGCCGGGTGGTTCGATCGCGAGATCCTCGCCATCCAGACCCCGAACGGCGTCGTGGACCGAGACGAGACGATCCGCCCCGGCAGCACCGTTGAGAAGCTCGCGACCCTGAAGGCGGTCTTCGAACGCGACGACCTGTCCCGGCGCTTCCCGGAGATCGGCTGGAGCATCACGGCCGGCAACTCCTCACAGATCACCGACGGCGCCGGCGCACTGCTGGTGATGAGTCGCGAGAAGTGTGACGAACTCGGCTTCACCCCGCGTGCGCGCGTCCATTCCATGGCCGTGTGCGGTGACGACCCCCTGCTGATGCTGACCGCTCCGATCCCGGCGACGCACCGGATCCTCGAGCGCTCCGGACTCACGCTCGACGAGATCGACCACATCGAGATCAACGAGGCCTTCGCACCGGTTCCGCTCGCCTGGCTCGCTGAGTTCGACGTCGATCCGGCCAAGGTCAACCCCAGGGGCGGAGCGATCGCGCTCGGTCATCCGCTCGGCGCCTCCGGAGCCCGGATCATGACGTCGATGCTGCACGCGCTTGAGGACAACGGGCAGCGCTACGGTCTTCAGCTCATGTGCGAGGCAGGTGGTATGGCCAACGCCACGATCATCGAGCGCCTGTAGCCATTACCCCATCACCATTTCCGAACAGGAGATTCATCGTGGATGTCAACGGAGCCTCGGTCGTCGTCACCGGTGGCGCCTCCGGCCTGGGAGCCGCCACGGCCGCCCGGCTCGCCCAACGGGGTGCCCACGTGGTCATCCTCGACCTGCCGGAGTCGCAGGGGAAGACAGTGGCGGAGGACCTCAACGGCCGCTTCGCGCCCGCTGACGTGACCGACCCCGACGGGGTGAACGCCGCACTCGATCTCGCCGAGGCCGTGGCTCCGCTGCGGGCGGTCGTCCACTGCGCAGGGCGTGGCGGTGCGGTCCGTCTGGTCGACCGGGACGGCAACCCCGGGTCACTGGAGACATACGAGAACGTCGTCCGGATCAACCTGATCGGCACGTTCAACGTGCTGCGGCTCGCCGCGACCCGGATGGCGAAGAACGACCCGGTCGACGAGGAGCGGGGTGTCTGTGTGCTCACGGCGTCGGTCGCGGCGTACGAGGGCCAGATCGGCCAGATCCCCTACGCCTCCGCCAAGGCCGGGGTGGTCGGCATGACGCTGGTGGCCGCGCGCGACCTGGCCTCGAAGCTGATCCGGGTGACCACGATCGCTCCGGGGCTCTTCGACACCCCGATCCTGGCCCGGCTCCCCGAAGGGGTGCGTGATTCCCTCGGCAAGTCGGTCCCGCATCCCAGCCGCCTGGGCCTCCCAGACGAGTACGCCTCGCTGGCGCTGCAGATCATCGAGAACAAGATGCTCAACGGCGAGACCATCCGCCTCGACGGCGCCATGCGCATGGCTCCCCGCTGACCAGGGGACCCATGACGGACACCAACGCCGTCGTCGACGGCATCGGACCCCGGGGGCGCGAGCCCGCCCACCGGCGCGCGACCGCCGGCCTCAGCGGGGTCATCGGCTCCCGTGGCGCGGACCGGGTCAAGAAGAAGGTCGAGGAAGAGAAAGCATGAGTGAGACAGCCGCGAGCACCGAATCCCCCGAGCTCCTCGTCGAGGAACGCGGCCGGGTCCTGGTGCTCACCATGAACCGCCCCGAGGTCAGGAACGCCATGTCGATGGCGATGGCCCACCAGATCGCCGACGCCCTTGAGATGCTCGACGAGCGTCCCGACCTCAGCGTCGCGGTCATCACCGGAGCTGGAGGCACGTTCTGCGCGGGCATGGACCTGAAGGGTTTCGCCCGTGGGGAGCGGCCGGTCGTCGAGGGCCGCGGTTTCGCCGGGCTGGTGCGGCGCCCCCCGAACAAGCCGCTGATCGCGGCGGTCGAGGGCTACGCGCTGGCGGGCGGCTTCGAGATCGTGCTCTCCTGCGACCTCGTCGTCGCCTCCAGCGAGGCCAAGTTCGGGCTTCCCGAGGTCAAACGCGGGCTCACCGCCGCGGCCGGCGGACTCCTCCGCCTTCAGCACCGCGTTCCCTACCATCTGGCCATGGAGCTTGTCCTCACCGGGCGTATGTGGCCGGCTCCCGATGCCGCTGAGGTCCATCTGGTCAACCGTCTGGCGGAGCCGGGCGGCGCGCTGCGGGCCGCGCTCGAGCTTGCCGAGGAGATCGCCGCGAACGCGCCGCTGGCGCTCGCGGCCTCCAAGCGGGTCCTGGTGAATTCCACGGACTGGCCGCTCGACGAGAAGTTCGACCGCCAGGAGGAGTACGTCAACCCGATCCGCGAGTCCGCCGACGCCAAGGAGGGGGCCTTGGCCTTCGTGGAGAAGCGCGCTCCTCGCTGGACGGGTCGCTGAACGCGCGGCAGTGAGGCGGCCGGGTTGGCTGAGACCTGCCGACTCCGGTGACCAAGCCCCTTGCCCGTTCATCCCGGCGCTCCTGCGCCCGGCATCGCGCCGGGTCACCCGGTCAGCATGATGATTGTAATTATTAATATTTAAGCCGGCCGATGCCGGCGAGTGGAGAGGGAAGGGCCTCAATGTCTGACGAACGATCTCTGGCGGCGCGTCTTGCGAAGCTCGAGGACCGGAACGCCATCCAGGAACTCGGCGTTCTGTACGGCTACGCGATGGACGAGCGCGACGAGGCGATGATCCGCAGGATCTTCTGCGAGGACGCCACACTCCGTTCCCAGGACGGAGTGTTCGCCGCCACCGGCATGGAGGAGATCGTCACCACCTATCTGGGGCGGTTTGCTGTCCTAGGCCCGACAAATCACTTCACTCACGGCCATGTGATCCGATTTGATGAGTCCGACCCGGACGTCGCCTACGGTCTGCTCGCGTCACACGCCGAGGTGGCTCGGAACGGGGTCACCATGCTCGTGGCTCTGCGCTACAAGGACGTCTACCGCCGAGTCGACGGTGCCTGGCGGTTCGCGGCCCGTCTCATGTCCTACATGTACTACCTGCCGGTTACCGAGTATGCCGAGGGCCTGGGGGACAGGAACAGCGTCCGGGCCTACGGCGATCACCGTCCGGCGGACTGGCCGGAGTCCCTGTACTCCGACGGCGCCAAGAACGACTGGCTCTGGGACTTCCTCGACTGAGGGTCCGACGCCCCTCGGCGGTCAACCCCGATACGGAACTCCACCCTGGCCACGAGCACGGCGACGCCCGGCCTGGCCGGACTGCTCGTTGCCGTGGCTGCGAACGCCGACTCGGCCGGGACGGAGTGAGTTCCACTCCCGGGGGTGACCGCCAGAGGTTGTGGATGCCTGGTCCTGGTGCCGCCACCGAGCTGATCCCCGGTCGTGTTCACACCCCCATTATGAACCCTTGCGCAATCGCTTGTTCACCGAAACGCGCCAGCTCA
>NZ_JBEXGU010000081.1:0-40462 GCF_040607515.1 Streptosporangium sp. NPDC005286
CGGCACATCGAAACCAGGGCCTTTCCGGAACCCTCGTGTACACGGCCGGCCGGCACGCTCTGGAACATCTGAACGCGCACACGCTCGTCAGCTCAGCGCAGGCCGGCGGCGAGCTCCTTCTTGCTGACCTTGCCGACCGGGGTGCGGGGGAAGGCGTCGACCAGCTCGACACGATCGGGCCACTTGTATCCCGCCACGCCGCGTTCCTTCAGGAACCGCTTGATCTCCCGCAGCGTCGGCGCCTGGTCCCGCACGATCAGGAAGGCGCAGGTGCGCTCCCCCATCACCGGATCCGGCGCACCGACCACGGCGGCGTCGTGCACCGCGGGATGGGCCAGCAGGTGGTTCTCCAGTTCCTCGGCCGAGATCTTGTCACCGCCCCGGTTGATCTGGTCCTTGACCCTGCCCTCCACGACGAGATGGCCGGAGGGGAGCATCCGCACCAGGTCTCCGCTCCGGTAGAAACCGTCGGGGGTGAAGGAGCGCGCGTTGTGCTCGGGCGCGCGGTAGTAGCCGCGCAGGGTGTAGGGACCGCGGGTGAGCAGCTCGCCGACCTCGCCGGGGGCGACCTCCACGTCGTCGGAGTCGACCACCAGGATCTCGTCGGCCGGCGACAGCGGCCTGCCCTGCGTGGTGTCGACCAGCTCCCGGGGATCGTCCAGGCGGGTGAAGTTGAGCAGTCCCTCGGCCATCCCCAGCACCTGCTGCACCGCACAGCCCAGCACGCCGGGGACCTGCGCGGCCCGCTCGGCCGCGAACTTGGCGCCGCCCACCTGCAGCAGCTCCAGCGACGACAGGTCCTCCTTCGACCAGGACGCCGCCTCCAGCCAGAGCAGCGCGATGGGCGGCACCACCGCGCACACCGTCGCCCTCTCGCGCTCGATGAGGGGGAACGCCTCGTCGGGCGCCCCGGAGGGCGCCAGCACGACCGTGCCGCCCTTGGCGAACACCCCGAGGATGCCCGGGCAGGCGAGCGCGAAGTTGTGCGCGACCGGGAGCACCACGAGGTAGACGGTCTCGGAGGTGAAGCCGCAGACCTCGGCGCTGGCCTCCAGGTTGTAGACGTAGTCGCGGTGAGTGCGCGGGATGAGCTTCGGAAGCCCGGTGGTGCCACCGGAGAGCAGGAACACCCCCACGTCTGCGGGGTCGGGCCGCTCGTAGGACACGTCCGCCCCCGCGCCGGTGCCGAGGTCGGCCAGCGCGCGGAACTCCTGGGCGTCCCCGTCCACCACGACATGTTCCACCGCCAGCGAGCGGGCCAGGTCGCGGTAGTCGAACCCGCCGTGAGTGTCGGGGATGACGTACGCCCTGGCCTCGCTCAGCTCGCACAGGTAGCCGATCTCGCTCCCCCGGTGCGCGGGCAGAGCCAGCACCGGGGCGGCGCCGATCCTGACCAGGGCGAGGAAGACGACGACGAAGGAGGCGGTGTTGGGCAGCTGCACCACGACGCGGTCACCCTGCCGGATGCCCAGCCGCGCGAAGCCGGCGGCGGTGCGTTCGGCGCGGCGATCCAGCTCCGCGTAGGTCAGCCGCTCCTCCCCGGCCACGAGCGCGGTCCGCTCCTTCTCGCCCCCGCTCAGCACGTCGCCGAGCAGCCGGTCGCCCCAGTAGCCCTCGGCCTGGTAACGCGCCGCGAACTCCTCGGGCCACGGGGTGAACCCCTCCACCGGTCACCGCCCCGCGATCTGGGCCGCCGCGCCGGCGACCGGCTCGGCCGGATCGGAGCCGAGCGCGACGACACGGTTGGCGCCGTCCACGTGGACGACACTGGGCCGGTGCGCCTTCGCCTCCGCGGCGTCGAAGTTGCCGTACGAGATGATGATGACCAGGTGCCCCGGGTGGACCAGGTGGGCGGCCGCGCCGTTGACGCCGATGACCCCGGTGCCGGCCTCACCGGTGATCGCGTAGGTGACGAGACGGGCGCCGTTGTCGATGTCGACGACGTGGACCTGCTCACCCTCGACGATGTCGGCGGCGGCCATCAGCTCGGCGTCGATCGTCAGGGAACCCACGTAGTGCAGGTCCGCCTGGGTCACGGTGGCGCGGTGGATTTTTCCATTCATCAGGACCCGCTGCACTGCTCTGTCCTCTTTCCTTAAGGTCAACTAAGGTTAGCCTCACCTTACTGATTCTGCCTGTCGAGGAGAACCCCGAAGATGTTGCGTCGTCTGGCCATGGACATCAGCCCGCTGAGAACCAGCAGGGCCTTCCGCGACGTGTTCATCGCACGCACCGTGTCGGTCTTCGGCATCGGCATGCTCCTGGTCGCGGTGCCCGTACAGGTCTATGCGATGACCGGATCGACGGTACACGTCGGCGCCGTCTCCTCCGCCGAGGGGTTCGCCCTACTCGCCGGGTTCCTGTGGGGCGGGGTGCTGGCCGACCGGCAGGACCGGCGCCGGTTGATGCTCCTGGCGCGCGGCGCGGCCGGTCTGGGCTTCGCACTGCTGGCACTGAACGCCTTCCTGCCCTCCCCCTCGCTGGCCGCGATCTACCTGCTTGCGGCCTGGGACGGGCTGGCGACCGGTGTCAGCGTCACCGCGCTGCTGGCCGCGACCCCCGCCCTGGTCACCCCGGACAAACTCGTCGCGGCGGGCGCGCTCAACGCGCTGACCGTACGGCTCGGCTCGATGATCTCTCCCGCGCTCGGCGGCCTGACCATCTCGGCGTTCGGCGTCGGCTGGAACTACGCGGCCGCGGCCTTCGGCACCCTGGTCACCCTCGGCCTGCTGACGAGGCTCCCCGCCCTGAGACCGGCCGTCGTGGTCACCGAGAACCCGTTGAGGGCGATCGGCTCCGGACTGCGGTTCGTGGCCACCCACCGCGTCGTCGGCTCGCTCATGCTGCTCGGCCTGCTGTTCATGGTGGCGGGCGGCATCCCGGTGCTCATGCCCGCGTTCGCGACCCTGCAGCTGGGCGGTGGCCCGGCCACGATCGGCCTGCTCTACACCGCGCCGGCCTGCGGCGCGGTGCTCGGCTCGCTCACCAGCGGGTGGGTCGTGCACTCGCGCGCACCGGGCAGGGCGCTGCTCGCCGCCTCGGTCTGCGGCTTCGTGCTCCTGGCCTGCCTCGGACTGGCCGGGCATCCCGCGCTCGCCGTCGCGATCCTCTTCGGGTACGGCTTCGTCGCGTCCATCGAGGAGATCATCCGCTACGGCCTCATCCAGGCGCACACCCCCGACGGCTACCTCGGCCGGGTGAACGCCCTGTGGGCCGCCCAGGAGACCGGCGGCGAGGCCGTCGGCGCGCTCGGCGCGGGCGCGCTCGGCCGTTACCTGGCCCCCGGTACCGCGATCGTCGTGTACGGAGCGGCCAGCGCCGCTCTGGCGCTGGCCCTGGCCCTCACGCTCACCGGCCTGCGCGGTGCGACCCTGGAGAGCGAACCTCAGGACGCCTAGCCGCGCCACCCCGCGGTGACGACCGGTCAGTCGCCTCCGCCGCCCGTGCCCAGGCGCTCGGCGAGCTCGTCCTCGGACATGCCCTCCACCATGAGCCAGATCTCCGCGACCGCCTCCAGCCTGCCGGAGGTCTCCTCCACCTCGGCGAACCGGCGGGCGACACGCGAGACGGTCCGCTCGGTGAACAGCGCCCTCAGCGGCAGGGACGAGGCGTCGAGCGCCTCGCGCAGCCGCGCGATGATGGTGGTGGCCAGCACCGAGTCGCCACCGAGCGCGAAGATGTCGTCGTGCGCGCCGACCCGCGGCACGCCGAGCACCTGGCCGACCACCCGGGCGAGCACCCGCTCCAGCGCCGTGGCCGGGGCGGTGTACGGCGTGCCCGTCTCCCCCGCCGCGGCGGCGACCAGGGCGGCGAGCGCCTTGCGGTCCACCTTGTTGTTGGCCGTGAGCGGCAGCGCGGCCAGGGGCACCAGCAGGTCCGGGACCATGTGCGAGGGCAGCAGCTCCCGTACGTGGGCGAGCAGCTCCGGCGTTCCGGTCTCCATTTCGGGCTCCTCCGCGAGCACGACCGCGGCGGCCAGCCGTGAGCCGGCGAGCAGGCCGACGGCCCTGCGTACCCGGGGGTGGCTCTCCAGCGCGGTCTCGACCTCGCCGAGCTCGATCCGGAACCCGCGCACCTTCACCTGGTGGTCGCGCCGCCCGAGGAACTCCAGCGTGCCGTCCGGCCGGTATCTGGCCATGTCCCCGGTCCGGTACCAGCGGGTGCCCTCGTGCACGACGAAACGGTCGGCGGTGCGCTCGGCGTCGCCGGTGTAGCCGTCCGCGACACCGGCGCCGCCGATCCACAGCTCGCCCCGCACCCAGTCGGGACGGTCGCGCCCGATCTCGTCCACGACCCGGCAGGCCACTCCCCGCAGCGGCACGCCGTAGGGGACCGCCGTCCAGTCTGCGGGCACCTCGCCGCCGACCTCCAGCACCGTCGAGTGGATGGCCGTCTCCGTCGTACCGCCGAGCGCGACGAACCGGCACCTCGGCGAACGGTCACGCAGCAGCGCGGGCAGGTGGGTGCCGACCCAGTCGCCGCCGAGCAGGACCAGCCGCAGGCTCGGTACGGGGCCGATCCGCAGCAGCATCTCCAGCACCGAGGGCACGCAGTTCAGCACGGTCACCGACCACCGCTCGACCAGCTCGGCCCAGCGGGTGGCGTCGCGCCGCTCGTCCTCTTCCGGGATCACCACTGCGCCACCGCTGGACCAGGGCGCGAACAGGTCGAACACCGACAGGTCGAAGTCGAGGGCCGACACCGCGAGCGAGACGTCCGCCTCACCGAGCGAGAACCGCTCGACCAGGTCCCCGATCGTGTTCATCGCGGCCAGGTGCGAGACCTCCACCCCCTTGGGCTCCCCGGTGGAGCCCGAGGTGAACAGCACGTAGCCGACCTGCCCGGGAGGAACGGGAACCGGTCCTTCCAGCGGCGCGGGGTGCGTCACGGCCGAGGTGAGCGAGACCACGACCCCCGCCGCCTTCAGGATCCTCTCCCGGCGGGCGGCGGGCTGTCCGGACCCGACGGGTACGTACGCGGCACCGGCGGCCAGCGTGCCGAGCACCGCGACGGCCTGGTCGGGTCCCTTGGGCAGTTCGACCGAGACGCGGTCGCCGGGCCGCACCCCCTGCTCGGCGAGGTGGGCGGCGACGCGCAGGGCGCGGTCGGCCAGCTCGCCGTAGGTGAGCGTGCCGTCGGTGCCCCAGTGCAGCGCCGCCAGGTCCGGAGTACGCCGGGCCCGCGCGAAGAACCCCTCGTGCAGCGTCCGCGCGGGTGGCGGCGGCTGGGCGTTGAGCTCGTGCCGCCGGCGCAGCTGGTCCGGCGGGGCACCGATCCCCAGCGGATCGCTCCAGTCGGCGCCCGGCGCGCCCAGGCGGGTGATCGCGCCCGTGTAGGCGGCGAACATCGCGTCGGCGACGCCGTCGGGGAAAGCCGGATCGCGTACGTCCCAGTTCAGCAGCAGGCCATCGGAGACCTCGGTGACCTGGGCGTCCAGCAGCACCTGCGGCCCCTGGGAGATGATCCATTCCGGCTCGCCGAAGCTGCGCCGCGCCCGCTCCCCGAACAGCTCGCCGAGGTTGAGAGCGCTGGTGTAGACGATCGGGGCCAGCACCTGCTCACCCCGCGCCCGCGACAGGTCTCTCAGCACCTCCACCCCGGAGTAGTCGCTGTGCTCACCGGCCGTGTGCAGCAGCGCCTGCAGCTCGCGGGCGCGCTCGACGAACGGCAGTTCCCGCGACAGGTCCGCCTCCAGCAGGATGGAGCCGGTGAAGTCGCCGACCAGGGCGTCCACGTCGGGGTGGATGGGCTCACGGTGGAAGAGCGGCAGGTTCAGCAGGAAGTGCGGGGTCGCCGACCAGGCCCCCATCACCTCGGCGAAGACCGCGGCGAGCGCCATCGCCGGCGTGACCCCCTCGCGGTGCGCGCGGGCGATCAGCCGCTGCCGGCCCTCGGGGGGCAACCAGTGGTGTTTGCGCACGACCTTCTCCCCCGGGCGCGGCACGACCGGCAGCTCTGGCGGCCCGGACAGCTCGCCGAGCCGCTCGCCCCACCACCTGCGGTCCCGGTCGCGGGCCTTCGCGCGGGGGTCGGCGGCGAGATAGCGCGCGTAGCTGTAGTCGATCGGCGGCAGGTTCTCGCCCTCGTACAGCGCGGCGAGGTCGGCCAGCAGCGTACGGTAGCTCATCGCGTCGGCGGCGACCATGTCGACGTCCAGGTGCAGCCGCGCGGCCCCGGAGGGCAGCAGGCTCAGCCGCGCGTCGAAGACCCGGCCCGTCTCGATGGGAAGCCGTTGGGTGGACATCTGGGCGCGCAGCCGTTCCAGCTCCTGTTCGGGATCCGGCGCGGCGCGCAGGTCGTGCACCGTGACCGCGGGTCCCGGCCGCTCCGGCAGGACGCGCTGGGTGCCGTCATCGCAGACGGCGACCCGCAGCATCGGATGCCGCTCGACGAGTGCCAGGACCGCCCTCTCAAGGCGGCCGGGGTCGATCTCGCGGCCGTCGAGCTCCACGTAGAGGTGTGCGGCGACGGAGCCGAGTGACTGGCCTGAGTCGCGGCCGATCCAGTAGGCGTGCTGCATGAGCGCGAGAGGGAACGGCTCGCCCGGCTCCGTGGCCTCCCGCTCGGGATCGGGAACGCGGTCCTGGCCTGAACTCGGAACCGGGGTGAGGGCACCGCGTTCGGCGAGTAGCTCCCACCACTCGGCCAGCGTGGGCCGCCGCGCGAGTTCGGCGAAACCGATCTCGACGCCGAGGCGGCGCAGGCGGCCGGTCAATCCCATCAGCTGGATCGAATCCATGCCCAGTTCGATGAGATTGTCGTCCGCCTCCACCGGCTCTCCGAGCAGTTCTGTCAGCGAATCGTGCAGTTCTTCCCTGGTCAGCACAGAGCTCTCCCTAAGTTAGGTAAGGCTAACCTAATTTAAGGATGTTCGGGCGTCAACGCTCGCCTCCCGCCAACCGTGCGACCCGCTCACGCCCGCCCCCGCATCCCCTCGGTCGACAGCAGCCAGATCAGGTAGACGCCGCCCAGCACACCGGTGACCACACCGACCGGCGGCGTGACCGGCAGGTGCAGCGTCGCCAGATCACTGAGGACGAGCAGCGCCGCGCCCATCAGCGCGGCCGGCACGAGCTGCGTGCCGGGCCGGCGGGTGAGCCTCCGCACCAGCTGCGGTGCGGCCAGCGCGACGAACGGGACCGGTCCCACCGCCGCGGTCGCCACCGCCACCAGCCCCACGCCCGTCACCACCAGCGCGGCCCGCGTCCGCTGGACCGGCACACCGAGCGCCTGGGCCGCGTCGTCTCCAAGCTCCCCCATCCGCAGCCGGTGCCCGAACGCCATCGTGACCGGAACGAGCACGGCCATGGCCAGGGCCAGCGGCCACGCGTGCGGCCAGCCCCTGCCGGTCAGGCTGCCGGTGAGCCAGAACGCCGCCTCGTACGCCTCGCGCAGTTCGGCCCGGGTGACGAGGTAGGCGTTGAACGACTCCAGCATCGCGGCCGCGGCGACCCCGACCAGTACCAGCCGGTAGCCGTGCACCCCGCCGCGGTAGGCGACCAGGTAGACGGCGAGCGCGGTCAGCACCGCACCGAGGACGGAGCTGGCCGCGATGGCGGCGGTGCCGCCGCCGACGACCAGGATCTGCAGCAGCGCGCCGGTGGCCGAACCCGTGGTGAACCCGATGAGGTCGGGACTGCCCAGCGGGTTGCGCGTGATGCTCTGGAAGATCGCACCGCTCAGGCCCAGGGCCGCCCCGGCGAGCAGGCCGGTGACGGCCCTGGGCAGGCGCAACGTGAGCACGATGAACTCCGTCGCGCGCTCTCCCCGCCCGGCCAGCGCCTCCACCACCTCGGTGACGGAGACGGGGAAGTCTCCACTGCCGACCACGAGCACCGCCGCCCCCAGCGCGACGCCCGCCAGCACGGCACACACGGCGACGGCCCGCGGCCGCCACCGCACGGACATGCTCCCGACGCGCAGGACACGATTCATGCTCACAGCTGGGGAACCCTTCCGCGACGGACCATCAGTGCCAGCAGGGGCGCGCCCAGGAACGCGGTGACGATGCCCGTCTCCAGCTCGCCGGGCGCCGCGACCACGCGACCGACGATGTCCGCGCCGAGCAGCAGCACCGGCGCCAGCAGCAGCGAGTACGGCAGTACCCAGCGCTGGTCCGGGCCGACCAGCGCCCGGGCCACGAAGGGCACCGCCAGCCCGACGAAGGCGATCGGCCCCACCGCCGCCGTGGCGGCGCCGCACAGCACCACGACCGCCAGCGCCCCCAGCGCGCGGGTCCGGCCCGCGCGTACGCCCAGTGCCTGTCCCGTGTCCTCCCCCAGCGCCAGCGCGTTGAGCGGGCGCGCCAGGCAGAGCGCCAGCACCGTCCCCGCCAGCAGGAACGGGCCGATCTGCGCGAAGACACCGAGGTCGCGTCCGGACAGCGAGCCCACCTGCCAGAACCGGAAGCCGTTGAAACCACGCGGGCTGAGCAGCATCACTCCCGCCGTCAGCGAGCTGAACACCGCGTTGATCCCGGCTCCCGCCAGGACCAGCCGCGCGGGGGTGGCGCCGGAACGGCCGCGCGACCCGATCACGTAGACCAGCAGCGCGGCCCCGGCGGCCCCGAGGAACGCCGCCCACACGTAGACGAGGACCTCGTCCACCCGGAACAGGCCGACCACCGTCACGACCGCCATCGCCGCGCCGCCGTTGACGCCGAGCAGGCCGGGTTCGGCCAGGGGGTTACGGGTCAGCGCCTGCATCAGCGCGCCCGCCAGGCCGAGCGCCGCCCCCACGGCCACCCCCAGCAGCGTGCGCGGCAGCCGCAGCTCCTGGATGATCAGCGCGTTCTCCGAGCCGTCGGGAGCGAACACGCCCGAGAGGACCTGGTCCAGCGGGATCTGCTTGGCGCCGATCGCGATGCCTGCCAGCACGGTGAGCAGCAACAGGCCACCGAGCAGACACAGGCCGGTCAGCCGTCTCCGGATATACGCGCTCTTCGCGGGGGGAGCCACAGAGATTAAGTTAGCCTAACCTAACAATAATGGCGACGTACGGCCCCGACAACACGCACCGGTGGACAATCGGCGCCAGGCCTCGGCGTCGCGCGGCAGGGCAGGCACCGGCCATCACGACCGGCTCCGCCCCGCTCGTCGCGCCGAGCGGGGCGAGAACCGGCCCCGCGGGCGAGCTACCCGGCCGCCGCCCCGCGCGAAGCGCCGAGGTGCGCCGGAATCGCGGGAGTCACCACCTCACGCCACGTCGAGCCGGGTGGCGTCTCCATCCGCAAGCAGACCCCCACGGTTTCGAGCGCCCGGCGATAGGCGTTCGTCTGCCTCTCCGGTGATCCGGCCCGCCCCCAGAGGTCGCCGATCTCGCGCCAGAGCCTGGCCGACTGCCTGTCGGTGAGGGAGGCCGACGTGGTGGCCGGATCGGCGAGTGCCTCCTGCGCCTCCGCCAGCGCCGGGCCGCCGTCTTTGGAGCGTGCCAAGGCGAGCTCGGCCAGGACCATGTACGCCATGGCCGGCACCGCCCCGCGCACGCCGGCGAGCAGGCCGAGAGCCCGGTCCGACAGGTCGGCGGCGGCGTCCACGTCGCCGGCGCGCAGCCGCACGCGGGAGAGCACGATCAGGCTCCGGGCGTGTTCGACCGCCCCGGGTGACAGGCGCGTGAGGACCTCGGCCGCGGAGGCGGCGAACTCGCCCGCCCGGTCAAGGCCGGCGTCCTCGGGGCTCGCGGCGGTGATCCACGCCCAGCACATCGCGCTCCGGGCGTAGTCGAAGGCCATCTGGGTGGACCGGCCGGCGGCGATGGCGTCCTCCGCGAGCCGCAGGGCCAGCGCGGAGTCCTTCTCCGCCGCGGCCGCGCTGGCCTGCCACAGGCCGAGAACCTCCGGACCGCGGTCGACGGCCTCGGGCATGCCGGACGCCGACAGCACGCGCTCGGCATATGCCAGGTCGATCTCCGTCTCGGCGAGCACCACGGCGAGGTCGAGAGCCAGGGCGCCCTGGTCGAGCCCGAGCCGAACGGCCTGTGCCAGAGCGTTCAGCCCGAGATCCCGGGCGCGTAGCGCGTCACCGGCTCGGTGGTAGCAGCGGCAGAGCGCCACGACGACCGGCAGGTCGGCAAGGCGCTCGGGATGCGCCGCGGCCTCGCGGCGAAGCCGCTCGTAGGCCTCGACCGCCTGCGCCGTGTACCCCTGGGCCTCCAGCGCACGAGCCTGGCCGAACCTCGCCTGCGCGGCGAGAGCGGCGTTGTCGTCGCCCGCGGCCCTGACCGTTTCCGCGAAACGATCGGCCGCCACGGCCGGATCCCCGTGACACAACTCCAGCTCGGCGTGGCGCAGGGCGAGCCCGGTGTCGACGCGCTGGTGCGGCTCGATCCCGTGGAGCAGGAACTCGATGCCGCAGCCGAGCCGCTCGGCGAGCAGGCGCGTGACGTTCGGAGTGGGATTCCGCTTCCCTGACTCGATGAGCGAAACATAACTGTCAGACAGGTCTGGCCCGGCCAGCTGCGCCTGGGACATGTGCTTGCTCAACCGCAATCTGCGGATGCGGTCACCGATGCTTGCTTGACTGGCCATCAGCACACCCGTTCCGCCGGCGGCACGATGAGATCCACGCCCCACTCCTTACGCACGGTTTATTGTCAATTACAGTAGATCGTACTGCCCTTTGTGGCCAGCATTGTCGCGGTCCAAATGAGATCACGAACAACTCACGACCTCGCCCGGCCCCGCCATGAGATCGCAGCCGTGCGCGCGACCACGGCGGTCGCGGCCCGTCTCTGACCCCGTCGCGAGATCCCCGGTACAGGTGAGCGGTCATGACCGTTCCCGTCCGCTTTCCGGTGCCACCTCGGTGAGGGCGGCCAGCCGGGACGACGGGAACTCCCGGTCCGCCCCGGTGTCACGGTCATGACCGGGTGACTGGCCTGGGACCTCAGGCAGGTGTGAGGATCACCACCGGGATGTCGCGGTCGGTCTTGCGCTGGTAGCCGGCGTACTCGGCGTGGATGCCGACCATCTGCCGCCACAGCGCGGGCTTCTCCTCGGCGGTCGCGGTCCGCGCGAGTGCCGTGAACGTCTCGGCTTCCACCTGCACCTCGACCTGAGGCAGGACCAGCAGGTTGTGGTACCACAGCGGGTGACCGGTGGCCCCTCCGTTGGAGGCGACGACCACGTAGGCGTCACCGTCACGGCCGTAGATCAGCGGGGTGCGCCGGCGCACCCCGGACCTGCGGCCGACCGTCGTCAGCAGCAGTGTCGGCCGGCCGTGATAGAGGTGGCCCTCCGCACCGTTCGACTCGACGTACCTGCGGGCGTGCTTGGCGACCCAACCGGTGGGGGAGTCGGTGATCTCATCGCTCATGCCGCGCACGCTATCGGCCACCGGCGACATTTCTTGATCCGGTCCTTCCTGCCCGCACCCGCGAGGGCGGTCGCCCGGAGGCGGCCGAACACCGGGAAGCGCCACGGATCCCGATACGGGTGTCATCCGGCCCGCTCTCCGGGAGCACATCGGGCGCGGCCGTCGTGCCAGGACGCCCGGACCAGTGCCCGTTCCGTGGCCGTGAGATGGACGGCGGCGGCGAGCCACGTCCAGGCGTACCGGTCGCCGCCGGAGTCGGCCAGGCGGCCGAACACGTCGCGGGTGCGGCGGTCGGCCTCCGCGGTGAGCGCGTCGACGAGGTCGGCGGCGGTCTCGAAGCCCGCGCGGCGGAGCGCGGCCCGCTGGGCGAGGGAATCACCCCGCGCGGACTCCGCGACCGCCCGCCGCCCGCCGGAGACGGCCAGCTCCACCAGGCGGCGCGCCCGCCACAGGGGTGCGGCCGCCACCGGGTCCGTACCGGCCTCGGCCGCCTCCTCCCGGAGCCGGCAGTCCTCGCGAGACGGGAGGTGGGAACCTCGCAGGCGGTCGTATCCGAGATCGGCGCGGTCCATCCACTCGGCGGGCAGGCGCAACGTCGGACCGGCTCCGGGAACCGGCCCGATCGCGAGCGGGCGCAGGGTGGCGGCCCTGTCGGGGTCCAACCTGCCGATCACCCGTACCCTCAGCCCCGGCCTGGACGCGAGCTGCCGCAGGTTGGCGACATGGGCCAGATCGGGATGGGAGTCAGCCGGCGCGAGCCGGACCAGCGGTCCCCGGAGGGAGCCGTCGGCGCCGGAACGTCCGGCGGACACGGGGAACGCATCCGCTCCGTCCCCCGGCTCCGCGCAGGGCGGCAGCTCGCGGGCGAGCACCCGGTCTCCCTCGGCGCCGACGATCACCAGGTCACATCCGACCGGCTGCCCCGCTCCCCCGCCGTCCTGCGGATCGCCCCAGGGGTCCCCGGAGAATGTCACGCCGGCGGTCTCGGCGAGCGGCCTGGCGAACAGGGCCGCCAGCGGCGAGGCCGACCAGGACAGACCCGCGACGGGGTTGGCCCGCACGCCGCGACCCGCGCCGAGACGGCCCTCGGGTGAGATCGTCGCGCCGGAGATCAGCAGTCCCCCTCTGGCCAGCCGTGCGTGGTCGAGAGCCGCGGCGCCGAGCGCGACCGTGGCGGTGGCGGCACCGCGGGCACGCGCCGATCCTCCGGGCCTGACGTCGGCGACGGAGAACCAGCGGCCGTCCTCGGCGACGAGGTGGGTGACCACCCCTCCGTAGCCGGTGACGCTGATCACCGGTTCCCGGCAGACCCCGTACACCTTCAGTGCCTCGCCCTGCCGGTAGGCGCGGCGCGCGGTTCCCACCAGGGCTGGATCGGGGTCGGCCGCGGCGAGCCTGCCCGCGGTCAGCAGGAGTTCCCTGAGCGCGGAGACCAGGTCGGCCAGGCGGTGGCCGTCATGGCGTGCGCGAGCGGCACGTAGGCCGCGCACGACGCGCAGGGCAGCGGCCTCGGCCCTGTGCAGGCCCGCCAGCCTGGCGGTGTGGGCGGCGCGGAGCAGCTCCGCCTGGGGTACCGCCCCGGCACCGGGCACCCCGCCTACGAGCACCGCGGCGGCGGCGTCCCACAACCCGGCCGCGGCGGCCACCTGCCTGGACCCGGGACCGGCCTCCGTGGTGGCTCTCCCGGTCGTGTTCTGTGCAGCTTCCTGGGTCGTTTTCCGGCCGGTAGCCGGGGCGGGGGTCGCGCCCGGGTCCGCGTCCGAACCGGGTGATGCGTCGGCGGCCGGCTCGGAGGTCTCGGGCAGGCCGGCCTCCGCGACCGGGCAGGCGCTCAGTACGGCGGCGCGGTGCAGGCAGCGGGGCGCGAGCAGGCAGCCGCACCGGGCCGCGCCGGGGTCGGCGATCGTCCCCGAAGGGCCCGGAGTGAGGGTGACCACCGCGTCCTCGCCCCAGCTGATGGAGACGACCTGCCCTGAGGCGGTGGCGGCGAGCCCGGCGCAGCGCTCGATCGCCGCGTCGAGCTTCTTCCGCAGCCTGGGCGTGAGGTCCTCTACCGCCGAGGCGACCACATGCGGCTCCACCGGTGGCAGTTGCCCGGCCGGGGAGGCGGAGGCTGGCAGGTTCAACGGGTCTCTCCTCGAAGGCGGTCGCCCACCCAGCGGGCGAGGGCGAGCGGGCTGAGTGCGGCGACGGGCATCCCGGCCGCGACAAGCTGACGCGCGACGGGCACCGAGTAGCGCGGGGCCCCGGTGTCGTCCAGGGCGGCGCAGCCCAGCAGATGCACGCCGGAGGAGACGAGGGAGCGGACCTCGCCGAGAAGCCCTCCGAGCGGGTAGCCCTCCTCGAAGTCGCTGACCACCACGACGAGCGTGCGACTCGGCACGGTGACCAGGGAGCGCGCGTGGGCGAGCCCGGCGGCGATGTGGGTACCGCCGCCGACCCGCACGTCGAGCAGCAGGGACAGCGGATCGGCGACCCGGTCGGTCAGGTCGATCACCTGGGTGGAGAAGGCCAGAAAATGGGTGGAGAGGGTGGGAACGCCTCCCAGGACGGCCGCGGTCAGCGCGGACCAGACCACCGAGGCCTCCATCGAACCCGAGACGTCGACCACGAAGACCAGCCGCCAGTCGGCCTCGTTGCGTACCCGCGTGCTGAAGACCGGCCGCTCCGGGACGACGAGAACCCTGCCGTCGCCGGTCCTGCGGGTGTGCGCCAGGTTGGCCCGGAGCGTGGCGGGCAGGTTGAGCCGGCCGCCGGGACGGCGGGTGGGACGTGGCGTCGCCAGGCCGGTGAGCGCCGGGCGCATCCGGGTGGCCAGCTCCCTGGCCAGCTCGGCGACCAGGCGACGGACCAGCGGACGGAGCCGGGCCAGCCGCTGCTCGGGCAGCCCGCCCGCCAGGGACAGGACAGAGGTCAGCAGCTCGATCGACGGGCGTACCGTGTCGGGGTCGAGCTCGGACAGTACGTCGGTCCGCCCGCCGTCGGCCGCACGGGCCAGCACCTCCTCCCGCACCTCGGTTCCGAACAGGGCGTCGAGTTCCACTGCCCACTCGCGCGCGGACGGGAAGGACACGCCCTGCCCGCCACCGTCGCCGCCGGGCCCGAAGTCGGCCGCTCCCTCTCCCCTACCCATCCCGTACAGCTCGTCCAGGGCGTCCGCGTAACGCCTGGCGTCGGCGGGCAGTCGCCCGGTCTCCCTGCCGAGGAGCAGCCGCCACCGGTCGGCCGGAGCGAGTCGCCGCGAGGCGGCCTCCCCGCCCGCCGCGGGTACGGCCGGGAGCACCGGCTCCGTCCTTCCCGCGAGCACGGCCGGGGAGGCCGGCTCCCCGGCGACCGTGATCGCCTCGGCCGGCGGAGGGGAGAGACCGGGCACGCGGAGCCGCAGGGCGTTCAGCGCGGCCAGCCCGGCGACGTCCGCTGCGGTCCAAAGGGCCAGGATCTCGGGCGGGGCGCTCAGTGCCAGGTCGAGCCGGTCGCCGAGACGGTCGGTCACGGCTCGCAGCAACCGGTCCCGTGCCGCCGGGGTGAGCGTGTCGAAACCACCGCGCAGTGCGGGAAGGCGATCCAGGAAGCCCTGGTCGCCGAGGCCGTCGACACGGTCGAGCAGCGGGTCGAGGGCCTCGGCGGCCGACTGCAGGAGCGGGCCCGCGGCGACCAGCAGGCCGGCGAGCGCGCGGGACAGGCGATGGCGCCCCTCCGGGCCCGTGGCGCCGTCGACCCATCCCGCGATTCGGGCCCCGAGGGTGCCGGGCGCGTCCAGGTCGAGCAGGACCCGGGCGGCGAGCGCGGCCCCCTGGACGAGCGGTGAGCCGGTGCGCGCGAGCGTGCCCAGCGCGTCGTCGAGACGCAGGCCGAGCCGGTGCTCGGCGGAGCGGGTGGCGAGCGCCGTCAAGGCGATCGCGTCCTCGGGCCGGTCACTGCCGGCCAGACCTGGCAGGGACCGTACGGCGGCCTCCAGCAGGGTGCCGAACAGCCCCGCGGCCCGCTCCCGGCTCTCCGGCGTGGTTCCTGGAAGGTGCTCGCGGCGCAGCGCCTCCAGCAGGTCGAGGGCCTCGAGCAGGTCGGGCAGCCCCGCGGTGGCGGGGAGCACCGCGGCGGCGTCCTCGATGCGGTCCGCGACCAGGTCCCGCAGATCGCAGGCGGCCGCGGCCCGCAGTCCGGTGAGAATCGCCGCGCAGGTGGGGCCGCCCTCGGCGGACTCCGCGCGGAAGGTCTCGCGCAGCGTCCCCGCGGCGGCCAGAGCCGCGGTGACACCCCGGATGCCCGCCAGGTCCAGCAGCGCGGCGACCGAGGGGGTCCAGGAGAGCGACCAGCGGGTGGTGAGTGCCGTCGCGTCACCCGTGCCCGCCACCTCGGTCGGCCGGCCGTATCCGGTGCCGCACACCAGCAGGCGTTGCAGCAGGATCTCACGGCGGCGGTCCAGGTCGGAGCGGAGCGGGTCGAGGCGGACCTCGCGGGGACCTGGATCACCGGGATGGGGCAGCCGCAGCTCCGCCAGTTCGGCCTCGACCGCGGGGCCGAGCCCGGACCGGGGCGTGCCCGGCGCGATCCTGCCGCGCTCGGTGCCGACCAGGACCGTCTCGAGGGCGCGGGCGAGCGCCCGGCCGCGCCCGAGGGGTTCGCCCTGGCCGAGCACCGTCGTCACCGCCTCCAGCAGCTCGCCGCGCCCCGGCGCGGGCAGGCCACGCAACCGGGCCAGGTCGCAGGCCAGCCGGAGCGTCTCCACGGCCTCGCCGGTGCCCGCCGTGTGCCCGGCGGCGCGCAGCTCGCGGCAGAGCTCGGTGATCGTACGGGCGGCGGCGTCCCTGATCTTCCCGGGATCGCCGCACGCGGCGAGGACCGCCTGCTGCCAGCGCGGGTCACGGATGCCCGCCGGGTAGCCGGATCTGAAGTCGAGCAGGTCGAAGGCGTACGGGACGAGTGATGTGGCGGGCGAGGGGTCCTTGGCCGCCGGCGTGCCGGGGGCGCCGATGTCGCCCCCATGGACCACCTGATCGGGAGCGACCAGGGCGGGGGCGTGGAAAGCGCCGATCACGGCGGCGACCCGCCGGCCGCCGGCGACTGCCCTCGCGAGCACTCCGCGCATGTGCGCCTCGCGGACCAGGTCACCGGCCGGCACTCCGCCCGAGGCCGCCGCGTCCTGCCGCAGCGCCCAGCCGACGCCCAGCGCCGCTCGGCGTACCGCCTCGGGCGGGCACCCGGGGGCGAGCACCTCGACGGCGCGGTCCCACATGTCGTCCCCCTCCCTGCCCGTGGCCGAGGCGGTGAGGGCATCGGCGAAGGCCCTGACCGGCGGCACCTCCGCCGGGGCCTGCCGGGCGTCCGGCCGAGCCCGGTCGCTCTCCGACCAGCCGGGGTCGGAGAGCGGAAGGTCGCAGCAGAGCACCTCGGCCCCGTGTTCGCGCGCCCAGCGGATGGCGGCCAGCTCCGGTGAGAAGTCGGCGAACGGGTAGAACCCGAGCCGCCCGTCGCCGCCCGTCCCGGCGAGGGCGACCGGCGCGAGGGTGGCCGGATCCGCCAGGTGGACCAGCCACGGCTGGAAGTCGGCGGGCAACTCGACGCAGACCACCTCCGCTCCGGCGGCGTCGAGCAGCGCCGGAACCGCCGTCGCCAGCGCGGGGCTGTGGTGGCGCACGCCGAGCAGGTAGGGCCGCGCGGCCCCGGCCAGCGCGTCGACCGCCTCCCGGGGGTGGGGACCGGCCGGCCCCCCGGTGCCGCCCTTCCGTGGGGCCGGGTCCGAGACCTCGGAGCCCTGACCTGTCGTTCCCCGGGCATGCGCGCTCGCCTGCCGATCGCCGGTCAACGCAGGTTCTCCCGCAGGTCCCAGAGACGGCGCCACATCGCGGAACCGTCCTCGGCGCGGCGTCGCACCGGGCCGTCCCAGTAGCCGAGCAGCCGCGCGTGGTCGGCCGGGTCGTCCTTGCGGACCACGCCGAGCAGGTGGCCGGGCACCAGGTCGAGGACGTCCCCGCCGGGGAGGTAGGCCGCCGCCACCCCGAGGGAGGCCGCCACCTGCACCGCCTCGGCGGTGGACATCACGGTTCCCGGCCGTTCCACGTCCCAGCCCTCGGCCGAGCGGCCGGAGCGCAGGTCCCGGAAGACGGTGACCAGGGCGTCCAGCACGGCGTCGTCGACGCCGAAGGCCGCGCCGGCCCGTCGCACCACGGCGGTGGCCTGTCCGCGCACCAGGGCGGCCTCGGCGGCGGGGTCGGCGATGGGGGCGACCGTCTCGAAGTTGAACCGGCGCTTGAGCGCCGCCGACATCTCCGAGACCCCCCGGTCGCGCAGGTTGGCCGTGGCGATCACGGTGAAGCCCGGGGCCGCCGGCGTCAGCGCGTCGGGCGTGCCGGCGAGTTCGGGCACGCTGAGGCGACGGTCGGACAGGATCGACACCAGGGCGTCCTGCACCTCCGGCAGGCAGCGGGTGATCTCCTCGATCCGGGCGACCCGCCCGGATCGCATGGCGGACAGCACCGGGGAGTCGACCAGCGCCTGGCGGCTCGGCCCCTGGGCCAGGAGCAGGGCGTAGTTCCAGCCGTAGCGGAAGGCGTCCTCGGTGGTGCCCGCGGTGCCCTGCACGGTGAGCGCGCTCGTGCCGCAGACGGCGGCCGCGAGAAGCTCGGAGAGCATCGACTTGGCGGTGCCGGGCTCGCCGACCAGCAGCAGGCCGCGCTCACCGGCGAGGGTCACCACGCAGCGTTCCACCAGGGAGCGCTCGCCGACGAACTTGGGAGCGATGACGAGCCGGGTGGGCGAATCGGGGCCTTCGCCCATGCTCGCCTGCCGGGATCCGGGCAGTTCGAGGGTCTGTCCTTCGCTGCCGCAGACGAACGTGACGACCGCGCGCGGGGTCAGCGACCAGCCGGGGGGCCGGGGGCCGTCGTCGTGGGCGGCGAGGAAGGCGAGTTCGGCGGCGTGCCGTTCCTCGGCCGGCAGCGTCTGCCGGCCGGAAGGCGCCGGGGGGACCGTCTGTTCGGTCATGGTCATCGAGAGAGATCCTTCTGCCTGTCGTACTGCCCGGCCGGCCGGAACACGCGGGGCGGGTCCGTGCGCGGTCCGGCCGACCGGGCCGTTGAGAACTGGTGGTTCCTGGTGAGCGGGTCGCGGGGGGGGAGCCCGCCCCTCCTCAGCGGCGCCTGCCGCGCCGCACGCGGAGCTCCTCGAATCGGGGGATGTCGCCGTCGCGGACCCGCTGCCACGCCCTGGCGTAGAGATCGGCGGCGGGTTCGATGGGAACGGCCACGCCGAGCGGCGCGCCCTCCGCGCCGAGCAGGTCGAACATGGGGAGCTTCCACTGTTCGAGCGGGAGGTTCGGAGCCTTGAGGTCCGTCCAGGCTCCCGGCAGGAAGAGTGAGCGACCGGCTCGGGCGCGGCCGGCCTCGACCACCAGGTCGGTGGCGGCCAGCTCGGCGCGGGCCGCCTTGAACCGCGCGGGCTTCCATCCGGTCCACCGGGTGACGTTCTTGTCCGTGGGGTCCGGCATCGCGAGCAGCGCCAGGTAGAGCGTGGCGGCGTCCTGGCCCAGCCCGTACCGCTCCGCGGCCTCGGAGAGCAGCGCGGGCACCGAACGGGAGGGATCCTGCGGCCACCAGGTGCCGTCGGCCGCGCGCTCCCCCGCCCCGGGGTCTCCGGGATCGGCGAGGAGCGCTTCGAAACGCGGGTCGCGGGCGGTGCGCAGTGCCGTCTCGACCGGGAACGGCTGCCCCTGGTCACCGGTCAGGGCCCGCAGGGCGGGCAGGTAGGGATCGCTCCCCGACGCGTCGAGCAGGGCGATGCGCAGGCCTGGTGCGGGCTGGTCGTCATGGGTGGCCATGATCACCGCGCCGTAGCGTTCCCAGCCCTCGGCGACCTCGGTGGGGGCTCCGGCGACCTTCCTGAATCCGGGGAGGTCGACGTAGCGGCCCAGGTCGAGCAGGAGCTCGGGGTTCGCCAGCCGGTCGGAGACCGCGGCCAGCACCGCGGGCAGTGCGGCCCGCACGGCATCGCCCGAGGGCAGCCGGTGGGCCAGCCACGCGGCCAGCGCGACCGTGGAGACCAGCGTGGACTCGGTGAACCCGGTGCCGGCGCCGTCGACCGGGGAGACACGGTCGCCCTTCACCCGCCAGCGCAGGTCCGTGCTGAGCTCTGCTGCCAAGGCCGGTTCGAGCAGGGCGGGCAGTGCCCGGCCGGGCTCCCATCCGGTGCGCACCGCGCGGGTCGCCTCCCCGAGGAGCCACTCCGGGACGGCGGCGCGCCGTCCCACCCTGCCGTTCCACACCCGTGCGGCGGCGGCCACGTCCGGGCCGTCGGTCCACAGCGCGGCCGGGTTCGCGGGCAGCAGCGCGGCGACGACCTCGCGCCGGACGTCGTCGTCCAGCCGATGCAGCTCGTTCTTGGCGACGGCGGCCTCAGCCGCCTTCAGGCCGAGCGCGGTCCGCACGCCGGAGGGCAGGAAGTTGCGCTGGTAGGTGTCCACGTACGGCAGCCCTGCCACGACCAGCCGGGCCGTCGTCGCGGTGACCCCGGTGAGCCGTGCGAACTCCTCGGCACCCTCCGGCCGCCAGGGCACGGGACCGCGTCCGGCGAGCTCCCCGAGGAACTCCCCGAGCCAGCCCGCGTGCCTGACCTCGCCGACCGGGCCCAGGGAGCGCACGGTGTAGGGGTGGGGGACGTCGAAGCGACCGGCAGGGTCGTGGAAGAGTGCCGTGAAACCGCAGCCGTCGTCCTCCGGGACGGCCTCCAGGAAGGCGATGAAGGCGCCTTTCTCCAGCGGGAGCACCCCGCGCCAGTAGCTGTCGGACCACTTGTCCCGGGCACCGTCGAGCCAGCCGTGCTCCAGGTGCGCCACGAGGCGGCGCCACGAGGCGGGCTCGGCCGCGGAGGCCAGTCCGAGCTCGTCGAGCTCGAAGAGCAGCCTCCGCAGCGCCTCCGCCTGCTCGGGTTCGAACGCCGACGCCGCCCGGTAGGCGATCGCGGCCGAACGGTCGAGCAGCGGCTCCCAGCTCAGCAGGGACTGCGCGAGCGCCGGGCCGTCCAGATGGAGGCGGACGATCGGGCCTGAGGGGTTCTGCTTCTCCTGGCCGATCGTCCGGAGTTGCCGGAGGACCCCGCGAGACGGCACGCGCCGCGACCAGAAGCTGCCCGATACACCGAGGCCGTTGAGCGCCTCGATGAGCGATTGGTCATCGGGGCCGTCCGGCTCCTGCTCCGCCTGCTCGCCCGCGAGGGCACCGGCGAGCCTGGCCGACGCCGCGTCCAGGGTCGCCTGCTGGGCGGCGGCGAACGCCACCACTCCGGCGACCCCGGAGACCAGTGCGTCGTGGGTGAGCCGCGGCAGCAGTGTGCGGACCAGCTCGCGCAGTTCCTCCCGCGCGGAGCGCACGGGCGGCGGCGCCTGCCCCGGCTGGGCGGGGTCCGCGAGCCGCGCGGAGTCGAGGGAAGTCGCGGCCTTCAGCAGGGCCGCCGCCGTCTCCCTGTCGATCCCGCGCAGGGCCAGTGAGCCCTCCGGGTCACGGGCCCGCATGAGGTGCCAGTAACGCGGGGGCGGCAGCAGCACGGTGCCCTCCGCGAAGGGCCCGGGCTCCCTCTCCGTGAAGGCCGTCGTGACGACGGCGCCCTCAGGGTCGACCAGCTTGATCTCGCGGTAGTCCTCGACGAGGGCACGCGGCCGGTCGTCGCCGGGGAAGGTCACCGCGCGCGACGGTTGCCCGGGGCCGTCCTGGCCGCCGCGCAGGGTGACGGCGCGACCGGCCAGGTCCTCACCGCGTAGCGACCCGTCGGGCAGCCGGACCATCCGCCAGCCGAGCAGGCCGCCCACCGGGACGCCGGCCGGGGTCGCCTCTCCTTCGAAGGGCAGCACCCAGCCTCCGTGGAAGGTGCTGCCCGCCGGTGCCGAGCGCAGCGCGTCGGCGAGGAACCCGGGCATGCTCAGCCTGCCGTCCGCCATGCCGGACGGGTCGTGCTCGCGCCAGTGCTCGACGTCGCCGTCCCATGTCCAGAACGAGGTCCCGTCCCCGATCAGCCGGCGCCTGCGGGGCACCGCGGTGTCACCCGGGTACAGCACACCGGCGCCCGTGGCCCTCCCGCCGCCGGGCAGCGGCAGGGTGACCGTGTCGGTGCCCAGCATCCACCTGTTGTCCGTCCCCTCCAGCGTCAGGATCGTGCCCGCCGAGGAGTGCCAGTATCCGCGCAGTTCGTCGCCCGCGCCGTAGGTGTGCCAGTAGACGAGGAACTCGCCGTCGACGTGGTGGAAGCCGGGATCTCCCCAGGTGCCGTCCGGGGCGGGGCGCAGGTCGTGGGTGAGCACGGTCCCCTCCGGGCCGATCACCCTGGCCTGGGAGGGACCCGAGACGATCAGGTTCGGCCAGGCGTCGGCGACCTCGATCCGGTTCAGGTTGTTCGGATCGACGAGGGCGGCGACCGCCTCGTCCCAGGCGGGCCAGCCCAGCTCGTCGAGGAGCCCACCGCGCAGCGTCCTGGCGAGCTCGGCGGCGAGGTCGGCGCGGGCCGCCTCGGCGACCTCCTCCCCCGCGAGGGCCAGCGTCTCACCGGGCAGCCAGGTCAGCCGCCTGAACGCTTCGGGCAGCTGCGGCAGGCCGGCGGCGACCGAGCGCCGGGCGACCCCGCCCACCCAGTCGGCCAGCATCGTCCGGCCGCCGGGCGATGCCGTCAGGCGGCGCACCGCCCGCTGCCCGTCGGTGTCGTCGTGGAACCTGTCGGCCGCGCGGTGGAACGCGGGCCTGAACCGGGGATCCGCGGCCAGCGCGAGCAGGTCGCGTCCCTCCTCCTCGGGGGCCCAGGACTCCAGCGACAGGAGCGCGTCGTCACCGGGATCGGCGGCCGGGACCTCCAGCGACAGCAGCAGGTCGAGCAGGTCGGGGTCGGGTTTGAACCGGACGGCCCCGCCCGTCGCGGCGAGTTCGGCGCGCAACCGTACCGCCACGCGCTCGACCAGCGCGTAAAGGCCCGGCAGCCGCGCCCCGGACCGCCAGCCGGGATTCCAGACCCCCAGGAAACGATCGAGCCAGCCCGCTGTGCCGTCGGCGGGACGCTCGGGCTCGGGCACCTCCTCGCCTCCCACCAGACCCTCGGCGGCGCCCGACGCCTCCAGCACCTCCAGCCAGAGGGCGGGCATCTCGTCGTCGCCGTTGGCGGGCATCATGTTCAGCAGCGTCCCGCGGATCGCGGGCTCCCTCCGGGCGAGGGCCACCAGGGCGGGGCGATGCGTCTTCCACCAGCCCGTCGGCGCCCCGGAGGTGGCGGACAGGCCGAGCAGGTCCGCCAGGTACGCCTGCTCCTCGGCGTCCGCGTCGCGCCCGGCGGCCCTGGCCAGGCGGCGTAGCTCGGTGGCCATCTGCGCGGACGGCGACAGTCCGCCCGCCGTGCGGCGCACGCACAGCCGGTGGACCCTGCGCAGGGCCTCGTCGGCCGGCACCCGGCCCGCCAGCTCCTTCGCGTACGCCGACAGGGCCTTGACCGGCAGGGCTCCCGCGAGCGCGAACTCCAGGAAAACCGCGTCGAGGCGGTCCTCGTCGACGGGCAGGCCGTGCTCGGTCTCGGCCCTGCGCGCCTGGGTGAACAACTGCGCCGCATAGGCGGTGTTCTCCACCGAGAGGAACACCCGGCCCGCCTGTTCGAGGAACGTCGGCAGGAAGTGCGGGACGGCCCCGGCCAGCTGTGTGGCGAGCCGCTGGTAGGCGTCGAGGGCGGCCTTCGGCTTGGACTTCGCCTGCCTGCCCGCGCGGTCCAACTCCGGCACCAGGGCGAGCGCGTGGTGGCCGTCCCGTGGGTGATGCACGAGCACCCACTCGGGGAATCCGAGCGAGCGCCGCAGGCCCACCCCGACGACGGCCGGCTCGCCGTCCGGCTCCAGCCCGAGGAAGCGGGCCGCGGCATCCTCCGCGGCGCCCAGTTCCTCGGCGACCAGGCGCACCACCACCCGGTCCGCCAGCCCGGGGTGCCGGTAGGCGCGCGCGGTCAGCGGCACCGCCCGCTCGCCGCCCCCGCTCGTGCCGGACGGCAGGACCGCCCCGGCCTCCAGCAACTCCCGGGCCATGGCCGCGCCCGTGACTTCGGCCCGCTCCGGCTCCCCGGACGGCTGAATCGCCGGGGTGCCCGGCGACGACGTGGTACGGCTCACGCGTTCGTTCCCTTCTCGACGTCGCGGCCGGCGTACAGCGCCGCGGCCATGCGCATTCCCTCCGACCAGGCCACCGGGCCGACCTCCCGTGACGGCAGCCGTCTGCCCTCCCGGTCGTGCCAGGTCAGGTTGCCCGTCTCGGTCTCGCCGTCCCAGTAGGGCTCCCCGATCCAGACGGCGGCCTCGGCGCTCCGCCCCGCGTCGCGCACCACACAGGTGGCGTAGCCACCGGAAACGCGGTAGCCGAGCGAGGTCGCGCGGGCGGCGAGGCCGAACCGGGAGGCGAACCTTCCCCCGGCGAACTCCTTCACCTCCGCGGCCTTCTCCCCGGGCTTTCCCGGCTCCGCGGGATCGACCGGCCTGCCCCAGGTCGCCCGGTGGATCTGCTCGACGCGCTGGGTCACGCCCAGCTCCGCGGCGAACTCCCTCAGCTCCTCCAGGTCCGGCAGCAGCACCGGATGCGGCAGGGTCACCGTCTCCGGGGACAACCGGACGGTCTCGCCGTCCAGGTTCACGATCCGCAGCTCGCCGGAGTCCGTGACGTCCCGCAGGAAACCCACCTCGTCGTCGCCGACCACCACCAGGTCGCGCAGCACCGACCGCCACGCCTCGTCCGGCCACACCCGGACCACCAGCTCGGTGGGAACGGGCAGGGATGACACCATCCAGGCGTCCACCCGCGCCACGCAGACGGCCCCGTGCCGGTCGAGCCACTCGGCCAGGCGGCGCAGCCGCTCGACCTCGGGATGCTCGCGCACCTGTTTGGGCAGCGACTTCAGCCGCCGTCCCGCCGCACGGCCGGAGGTGGCCCTCGCCGCCACCCGGCCCTCCACAAGAGCGACCTCATACCCGTCGCCCGCCGCCAGCCAGCCCAAGGGATCCCGCCTCTCACCACGCACGGATTGCCGACGTTCGCGGGGATCTCCGCACCCGCGACCGTGATGCGCGGAACGCTAACGCCCCTGACCGACAAACCCGTAACCCGGCGGGCATGGTCCGGGCCAGAACGGCTCCGGCGCCGGACGGCCCATGCCGAAGACGGCCGGGCAGGCGGGGTCCGGGCCGGGTGCCGCTCATTCGCCCCGGAGGCGAGGGGCCGCGCCACGACCACGCTCTGTGCGCCACCGGGGGATTCACCCGCTAGAGCGGCCGGAAGTTCCGCCCCCACCAGGCGTTCCAGCGAGACTCCAGATCGGCGAACGCCGCGTCGTCGAGGCCGTAGGCGGTGAGCACCATCGTCGCGGCGCCGCCCGGGTTGACGTGCGAGGGCGGGCTCTGGGCCGCGACCAGCAGGCCGTCGCCCCAGCCCTCGACGGTGAGACCGACCTGGTTGGCCGAGCGGAACCGGACCTCACCGCGCAGCGTCTCGCCGGTGGGCCCCGACAGCTCGTACGGGCTCGCGGGGGGCAGCTCGGCCACGGCTGCGAGACCGGCGGCCTCAAGCACCGGCGTGGCCGCCGCGCCGGAGAGGAAGACGGTGCGCCGGTCGGCGCCCGGGTGCCGCTCCAGGGCGAAGGCGAGCTGGTGGGCGAAGGTGATCCAGCCCTCGGTGACGTCGTCGTAGTAGGCGTCCCAGTCCGGGTCGCCACCGCGCGGGGCCCGGGTGATCCGCAGGCGCGTCCGGCCGCCGAGGTCGGTCAGCTCGAACAGGTCACCGCCCTGGACCTCCAGCCGGTGCTCGGCCGCCGACTCGACGACATCCTGGTGGTAGATGACCTCGATCTCCTTGTCGAGGCCGTCGAAGTGCCAGCCATGCCAGCGCCGGATCCGCTCGGGATCGCGCAGCGCGCCCCAAACGTCCTCGACCGGAGCGGCGATGGTGACCTCGACGAAGAACGGCTTCTCTGTCATCGAATACCTCCAGCGGGGGAACGAACCTTGGTCACGGCGAGAGGATCAGCCGCCGGTTCCTCTCGGGCCGGGGGCCGGGTGCCCGCCGACGACGAGACGGTAGGGCCGCCCTCCGGGGGCGTCGAAGCGGGCGGCGACCTGGGAGACGGCCTCGGCGAGCATGTCGGTGAAGTCGTGCACGTCGCCGGGCTCGGCGAAGCGCACCCGCGCCTCGACGGTGAACGTCAGCAGCCGGACGCCCTGCCGGTCGGCGGCGGCCGCCATGCGGGTGACCTCGCGCACGGTGCCTGCGGCCACCTCGACGAGATGCTCGGCGGCGTACCTGTCGGCGACGCGGCGGAACCCCTCGTCGAACTCGGCGGTCTCGGCGACCTCGGTGGCCGGGGCGAGCACGCCGGGGTCGACGAGGAAGGCGTTGGCGGTGACGCGCATGACGCGCTCGACGAAGCCGCGCCGCGGACGCTCCTCCACCAGCTCGACCAGCCCGGCTTCCTCCAGCACCTTGATGTGATAGCCGACCCGCTGGCGCGGCAGGTCGAACTCGGCCGCGAGCTGGACCGCCGAGGCGGGCTCGCGCAGGCGGTCGAGGAGCCGGCGGCGGATCGGGGTGAGCGCCACGCGCAGGCGGTCGGGCTCGTCCATGAGCGTCATCTCGGTCGCGGACATGCCCCGATGAAACCATTAGACAAATTAAACTGTCAATTTCGGCACGGCCGACCGGCCCCCGCGAAAGGACCATCCGGGCACTCGCCCGCGAGCGGCCGGGGCGACTCCCGCGAGCCCTCTCACACGAGTCACCCGAGCCGGGACGGGAGCACGTTCAGCCCTCCCGTACGGGACCTGCCAGCCTCAGCGTCCAGCGGCGCGAGGGGTGGGCGTCGCAGTCGTACTGCAACGCCGTCACGTTGTTGTCGGTGCTCACCCCGCCCGCGATGGTCAGACACTTCCCCGTCTGCACATTCCTGACCTGGTACTGCCCCGTACCGGTCACATCGGCCAACCTCCAGCGGCGCGAGGGGTGGGCGTCGCAGTCGTACTGCAACGCCGTCACGTTGTTGTCGGTGCTCACCCCGCCGGCGATGGTCAGACACTTCCCCGTCTGCACATTCCTGACCTGGTACTGCCCCGTACCGGTCACATCGATCAACCTCCAGCGGCGCGAGGGGTGGGCGTCGCAGTCGTACTGCAACGCCGTCACGTTGTTGTCGGTGCTCACCCCGCCCGCGATGGTCAGACACTTCCCCGTCTGCACGTTCGTCAGCATCAGGGTGTTGGCGGCCGCGGCGCTCACCGGGAGCGGAGGCCTCTCGGCATTCGCCACGGCGCGGGCGCCGGATGCCGCCCCGGGCCCGCCTCCGACGGCGGGCAGCGCCGCGGAGGCGAGAAGTGTGATCGCCCAGGCGCACACCCTGGTCACGGTATGTCTGCGGGACATGAGGCCCTCCTCGATCTCGAACCTTTCGACCGCGAGGGGAGAACGCCCCTGACCACTGAATGATCATTTGACCTGGGCAACGCCACCATAGGCGGTCGTCGCCGGCCGGAGCCACCCGCCACGCGGGACGCCGTCCACGGGCCTTTCCCGCGGTTGACACCGCCTCGGGCGAGCCTGCCCGCCCGAACCCGGCGGATGGCTCGGCCGTCGCGCGGGCCCCTGCGGCGCTTCGTCGATGGCGAACACGCGCTCCGGGGGCGGCGTCCGCTCGGTAGGTTGCCTGGGTGGCGACGATTCGACGAGACGGCGTGGAACTCGCGTACGACGAGGCGGGCTCCGGTCCCGCGGTGCTGTTCGCGCACGCGGGAATAGCCGACCGGCGGATGTGGGAGCACCAGTTCCTGGCGCTGTCGGCGCGCCACCGGGTGATCCGCTACGACTGGCGCGGGTACGGCGAGTCCGGCGACGCGGCCGGTGGGTTCGCGCACCACGAGGACCTGCTGGTGGTGCTCGACGCGCTCGGGGTGGAGCGGGCAGCCCTCCGCCGAACGGCAGCTCGATCCACCGGCGAAGGGGCGGCTGGGCGAGATCGGGGTGCCCACGCTGGTGGTCAACGGACTCGCCGACGTGCCGCAGATCCAGGCCGTGTCCGGCCTGCTGGCCGACGGCATCGCGGGGGCACGCCGGCTGGACCTGCCCCGGACGGGTCACCTACCGCCACTGGAGCGGCCGGTGGAGACGACCTCCGCGCTGGCGGAGTTCCTTGGCTCGCTTCATCGGCCCGCCGGACGGCCGGGCCGGGGTGACGCGCGATGACGCCGGCCGTGAACGGCCACGCGCCGCGGATCTCCGCCTGGCTGCGCGCCCGCCCCGCCAGGGCGGGGCGCACCCGTGTCCTGGCCGTCGAGGGGCGGTCGGGGTCGGGGAAGTCCACCCTCGCCACCGCCGTGGCCGCGGAGCCGGCCGCTCCCGTCATACGGATGGACGACCTCTACCCGGGGTGGGACGGCCTGCTGAGCGGGGTCGACGCGCTGGTCGAGTGGATCCTGCTGCCGCTGAGCCTGGACCGGCCCGCACGATGGCGACGCTACGACTGGGCGGACGGCGCGTACGCCGAGTGGCACGAGGTTCCGGCCGCCGGGACCCTGGTCGTCGACGGCACCGGCTCCGGCGCGCTGGCCGCCGCGCCGTACCTGAGCGGCCTGCTCTGGCTGGAGGCGGCCGACGAGGTACGCAAGGACCGCGCGCTGGGGCGCGACGGCGATCTCTACGCCCCGCACTGGGAGCGCTGGGCGGCCCAGGAGGAGAGTTTCCACATCCGCGACGACGTCCGTGCCCGCGCCGACCTGACGATCGTCACCGGCTGAGGCGCCGAACCGCGACCGCCCAGGAAATCTGAGACTTCCGATCCGGAAGTGCCTCTCCACCCCGGCGCGCCGGGCAGTCTGGAGAGGCGCCGGGCACGCCGGTGCCGGCCCACAACGAGGAGAGCCCGTGACCACATGGATGCTGCTTGACTACGGCGAGGTCATCTCCATGCCACAGCCCGCCGGCGAGATAGCGGTCATGGCGGAGCTCGCCGGCCAGGATCTCGCGACCTTCGGTGACCGCTACTGGCGCCACCGCGACGCCTACGACCTCGGCCAGGCCCCCCACGCGTACTGGAGCGAGGTCCTCGGCCGGACGCTCGACGACGGCGATCCCCTCGTGGCCAGGCTCGACGCGGCCGACACCGCGAGCTGGTCCCACCTCAACCCCGAGACCCTGCGCGCGATCGAGGGGTTCGCCGGGCGCCACCGGCTCGCCCTGCTGTCCAACGCCCCCGAGTCGCTGGCGGTGGCCATCGACGACGCGCCGTGGTCCGCGGCGTTCACCCATCGCTTCTACAGCTGCCGGCTGGCCCTGGCCAAGCCGGATGCCGCCGTCTTCGAGCAGGTCCTGCGCCGGCTCGACGCCGCCCCCGGTGACGTCACCTTTCTCGACGACCGGGCGGTCAACGTCCGCGCCGCGGCGGCGCTCGGTATCAACGCCGTCCTCCATCCGGCGCGACCGTCCTCGTGGCACCGGGGCTGAGGTCAGGCCAAAAAGCGCGCCACCCACTCGCGGGCGCCGGGAAGGATCTCCTCCACCGGCGCCACCTGCGGGTACCAGGTGCGTTCCCATTCCAGGCAGACCCAGCCACCGAAGCCGCGCAGCAGATCGCCGCACCCGTCGAGGGGAACCCCGCCCGCCCACATCGGCACCGGAGTGGTGTCGGTCGCCGAGACCGCGTCCTTGATCTGCACGTACGCGAGGTGATCGCCCAGCGCCGCCAGGGTGTCGGCGGGCGCCTCGCCGTGGCGCCACGGGTGCAGCACGTCCCACAGCGCGCCCGCGGTCTCGGGCACGCCCGCGGCGTCCAGCAGCCGCCCGACCGCGGCACCGGTCGGCATGGCGTCGTGGGTCTCCACCAGCACCCGTACCCCGGACTCGGCGCACAGGTCCGCGACCGCGCGCAGCCGCCGCGCCCCCGCCTCGAGGTCCTGCCCGCCGGGAAAGACCCGCACGGCGGGAGCGCCCAGGTCCGCGGCGAGGACCAGGTCCTCGCGAAGTTCCCGTACCACGGGCTCGTCCGGGCCGGTCACGGCGATCCCGACATATCCCGCGAGGGCGGAGATCTCCAGCCGGGCCGCCCCGACGGCCGCGCGGACCTCCGCCCGCCGCGCCGGGGAGAGCCCGGCGTGGACCCCGGTATCGGGGTGGAGGCGGAGTTCGAGCCCGGCGCACCCGTACGCCACGGCCGTCTCGACGGCCCGCGCGAGGCCCTGCCCCGGCATGCCGAGCGTGCTGAACGCCAACCGCATCGAGCCCCCTTGGAAAACGTTCATCGTAGACGCTAGGCCGCGTGGGCGCCTCCGTGGTCGGTGCGGGTCAGACGGCGGCGGAAGACCCAGTAGGTCCAGCCCTGGTAGGCGAGGACCAGCGGGGTGAAGACGACGGCGACCCACGTCATCACCGTGAGCGTGTACGGGCTGGAGGCGGCGTTGTCGACGTTCAGGCTGTTGGCCGGGTCCAGCGCGGGCATCACGTCGGGCCAGAGGTTACCGAAGAGGGTGACCGTGACGGCGATGACGGCCACCGCGTTGGCGGTGAAGGCCCAGCCGTCGCGGCCGCGCAGGGTGGCGAGCAGCGCGCCCGCGATCCCGGCGGCGGCCAGCGCGGCGCTCGCCCAGGTGGCGGGCCTGCCCCCGATGAGCTGGGTGGCGGTCAGGAAGGCTCCGCCCACGACCAGCGTGACCACGGCGAGCCTCTTCGCCATGACGGCCGAGCGGGCGCGCAGGTCGCCGTCGGTGCGCAGGGTCAGGAAGAGCGCGCCGTGCAGCACGAACAGCGAGAGCGTGGCCAGGCCACCCAGCAGCGCGTACGGGTTGAGCAGGGTGAGCAGCGTCCCGGTGTACTCGTGGTCGGCGTCCAGCGGGACGCCCCGGACGATGTTGGCGAAGGCCACGCCCCACAGGAAGGCGGGGAGCAGCGATCCGATGAACAGCGTGCGGTCCCAGCCTCGGGAGCTTTCGCTCTTGTTGCGGTACTCGATGGCCACGCCGCGCAGGATGAGCGCGACGAGGATGAGGAACAGCGGCAGGTAGAACCCGCTGAACAGGGTCGCGTACCACTCGGGAAAGGCGGCGAACGTGGCGCCTCCGGCGACCAGCAGCCAGACCTCGTTGCCGTCCCAGACCGGCCCGATGGTGGCCAGGACGGTCCTGCGGTCGGCCTCGTCCCTGCCCAGCAGCGGCAGCAGGATGCCGACGCCGAAGTCGAATCCCTCCAGGACGAAGTAGCCGGTCCACAGCACGGCGATGAGCACGAACCAGACGGTGGTGAGTTCCATGGGGGTTCCTCGGTGGGTGCCTCAGTAGGAGAGCGCGGGGGTGGTGTCTTCGGACGGCTTCTCGGTCTCGTCCTCGGGGCCGAGGCGGATGAACTTGAGGAGCAGCCGGACTTCGATCGCCGCGAGCACCGCGTAGAGAAGGGTGAAGCCGACCAGGGTGATCGCGACCTCGGTGACGTCGACGCCCGGTGAGACGGCGGCCGCGGTACGCATCAGCCCGAAGACGGTCCAGGGCTGGCGGCCCATCTCGGTGAAGATCCATCCCAGCGAGTTGGCCAGGAAAGGCAGCGCGATGCCGGCGATGGCGATCCGGTGGAACCACGGCCCGGCGGGGAGTCTGCGGCGCCGGGTGAGCCAGAGCCCGGCCAGGGCCAGCAGCGCGGCCAGCACGCCGAAGCCGATCATCAGCCGGAAGGACCAGTAGGCGAGACCGACCACCGGCCGGTAGTCACCGGGGCCGTAGATGGCCTCGTAGCGGGCCTGGATGTCGTTGATGCCCTCCACCCGGCCGTCCAGCGTGTTGGTGGACAGCAGGCTGAGCCCGTAGGGGATCTGCAGGTTGATGTGGTTTCGACCGTTTTCGACATCGCCGACGGCGAACAGCGAGAAGCCGGCGGAGGTCTCGTCCTCCCACAGCGCCTCGGCGGCGGCCATCTTCATCGGCTGCTGCTCGGTCATGATCTGCGCCTGCCAGTGCCCGGAGGCGGCCCCCCCGACCGAGGCGACCAGGGTGACGGCCATGGCCACCCGCGCCGAGGTGCGGAAGAGCTCCACATGCCTCTTTCTGAGCAACTGCCAGGCGCTCACCCCGGCGACGAACGTCCCGGCGGCGATGAACGCGCCGAACAGCACGTGCGGGAAGGTGACCAGGGTGGTGGAGTTGGTGAGCACCGCCCAGATGTCGGTGAGCTCCGCGCGGCCGGTCTGCGGGTTGAGGCGGTAGCCGACCGGGTGCTGCATCCAGGAGTTGGCGGCGAGGATGAAGTAGGCCGACAGGTTGGTGCCGATCGCGGCGATCCAGATCGTGGCCAGGTGGACCCTGGGCGACAGTCTCTCCCAACCGAAGATCCACAGTCCGAGGAAGGTGGACTCCAGGAAGAAGGCCATCAGTCCCTCCATCGCCAGCGGCGCACCGAACACGTCACCGACGAAGCGGGAGTAGTCACTCCAGTTCATCCCGAACTGGAACTCCTGCACGATGCCGGTGACCACCCCCATCGCAAAGTTGATCAGAAACAGGCGGCCCCAGAACTTCGTCATCCGCAGATAGGTGGGATTGCCCGTACGGTGCCAGGCGGTCTGGAATCCCGCGACGAGTACCGACAGACCGATCGTCAGCGGCACGAACAGGAAGTGGTAGACCGTCGTAATCCCGAACTGCCAGCGCGACAGATCCAAGACGTCCATCAATGCTCCGTCTCACGAGTGATATCTCCGCAAGGATTCCGATTAGGGGTGTTTGCCACGTAGGGCCGCCGGGCCCTGATCGGAAGGACCTTGGTCCCGCCCCCTCGCCCCGGTATCCGGGACTTACGGCCCTCGCTGTGGAAGATCACGGACGGCGGCGAGGTTTCCGCAGGTGAGGCGGTGGGTTAGGGGTGTGTGGCTGCGGGGGAGGCCTCAGGTGATGCCGATCGGGGGACGCGGAGCCGGAGGAGCCCCGGACTCGCAGCGACATCGATCTTCGCAGTGGGAGAAACCCATGACCGGACGCAGATCGGCGCCGGGCGACCTTGGCCGCCGGATCGCCAGACGACGCGAGGATCTCGGCCTCAGCCGGGAGGAGTTGGCGAGGCGGGCCGGAATCGATCCCGGTTATCTCGCCTACCTGGAGGAGTCCGTGGCCTCACCGAACACCGGGACCGTGAACCGCGTGGCCACCGCCCTGGACACCAGGCCCGAGGAGCTGCTCGGCAAGTACACCGACCTGCCGCCCGGCCACGGCCGGGCGGCAGGTCACCCCGTGCTGGAGAAGCTCGACCGGGACGAGTGCCTGCGGCTCATCACCCCCGGAGGGGTGGGCAGGATCGCCTTCGAGGAGGCCGACGGGCCGGTGATCCTTCCGGTCGACTACGCCCTGCTCGGTGACTCGGTGATCTTCCGCACCGCCTTCGGCGGCCCGCTCGACGGCCCCCTGCGCACCGGGGTCCAGGGGGTCGAGTGCAAGGTCGCCTTCGAGGTCGACCGGATCGACGACGCCTGCCACGAGGGCTGGAGCGTGCTGGTGCGCGGCGGGATCCAGCACGTCTCCTCCGAGGAGGACCGGGCCACCCTGGCGGCGCTGGGCGTCCGGCCGTGGGCGGGAGGCGAACGGGAGCTGTACGTGAAGATCACCGCCGCCGAGGTCAGCGGCCGGCGCATCCGGCGCGGCCTGTGATCCCCGCGGAGATGGACGCCTGGGTCGTCACCCACCCGGGGCCGATCCTCTCGCGTCCCCTGCGTCGGGTCCGCGTCCCGGTCCCCTCCCCCGGGCCCGGTGAGGTGCTGGTCCGCGTCGAGGTCTGCGCGGTCTGCCGGACCGACCTGCATCTCGCCGAGGGCGACCTACGGCCACGCCGTCCGAGGACCACCCCCGGCCACGAGGCCGTGGGCCGGGTGGTGGCCGCCGGTCCCGGCGCCGGGCGGCTGTCGCCGGGCACCCGGGTGGGCGCGGCCTGGCTCCGCTCGGCCTGCGGTCACTGCCGCTACTGCCTGCGGGGCTCGGAGAACCTCTGTCCCCGCTCGACCTACACCGGCTGGGACGCCGACGGCGGCTACGCCGAATACCTGACCGTTCCCGAGGACTTCGCCTACCCGCTGCCGCCGGAGGCGCCGGCGGAGAAGCTGGCACCGCTGCTGTGCGCCGGGATCATCGGCTACCGCGCGCTGCTCCGCAGTGACCTTCCTCCCGGCGGGCGCCTGGGCATCTACGGCTTCGGCGCCTCGGCGCATCTGACCGCGCAGATCGCCATCGCCCAGGGCGCGACGGTGCACGTGCTGACCCGCTCGGCCAGAGCCAGGGAACTGGCCATGACGCTGGGCGCGGCCTCGGCGGGCGACGCCGCGGACGCCCCGCCCGAGCCGCTGGACTCGGCGATCCTGTTCGCCCCGGTGGGCGAGCTGGTACCGGTCGCGCTGGCCGCGCTGGACCGGGGCGGCACCCTCGCGGTGGCGGGCATCCATCTCAGCGACATCCCGCCTCTGACCTACCAGCGCCACCTGTTCCAGGAGCGCACCCTGCGCAGCGTCACCGCCAACACCCGGGCCGACGGCCGGGCCTACCTGGAACTCGCCATGGCCCACCCGCCCCAGGTGACCACGGTGCCCTACCCCCTGGCCGAGGCCGACCGGGCCCTGGCCGACCTGGCCGCCGACCGGGTCGAGGGCGCCGCCGTCCTGACGATCTCCTCCCCCTGACCGGTTCCGGCCAAAGGAGCTCAGACCTCCCCGAGGACGCGGTGCAGGATGGCCGTCGTCGCGGCCGGCTGCTCGGCCTCGATGCCCAGGCGGTTCAAGATGTGCCAGTAACGCTCGACGTCGGCGGCCTTGTCCAGGTAGAGGGCGCCGGTGAGCTGTTCGAGGTAGACCACATCGGGCAGTTGCCCCTCGGGGAAGCGCAGGATGGTGGCGGGGCCGGTCACCGCGGCGGCGGCTCCGACGCTGAAAGGCATGACCTGGAACGTGACATGGCCGAGCTCGACGATCTCCATGAGGTGCCTGAGCTGGGCGCGCAGCACCTCGGGGCCTCCGACGGGGCGGCGCAGCACCGCCTCGTCGACGATCGCCCAGAGCGTGGGGGGCTCTGGACGCCACAGGAGTCGCCGGCGTTCCATGCGCAGGGCGACGCGGCGCTCGATCTCGGACGTGGAGGCATCGGCGCAGGCGGACCGGATGAGAGCACGGGCGTAGTCCTCGGTCTGCAACAGCTCCGGGACGGACTGGACGTCGTAGGCGCGGATGAGGGACGCGGCCTGCTCCAGCCCGAGATAGGCGTCGAACCAGGCGGGAACCACGTCACCGTAGGCCTGCCACCAGCCGGGCCTGTTGGCCTCCGCGGCCAGGGCGAGCAGCGGGGCGCGTTCGTCGTCGACGACGACCCCGTAGAGGGTGAGGAGATCGGCCACGTCGCGCTGCTTGAAACCGGTCCGCCCCAGCTCCAGGCGACTGATCTTGGAGTGCGACCCGCGGATCGCCTCCCCGGCCTCCTCACGTGTGATGTGACCGGCCTCGCGCAGCCGCCGCAGCTGCGCGCCCACCAGCATGCGCACCACGGTGGGTCCGGCCTGCCGGTGATCCGGGCTGTGACCATCGGTTTGCGCACTTACCGCCCGAACAATGCGCAAATCTGCTCCTCTGAATCGCAGCCGCTTGATCCGTGACTCTTCAAGACTTTCACGCCGAGGTTGCTTTTCGCAGTGGGACGAAGACTCTCCGCGAGAAATTCGTACCATCTCCACACGTAATGGCAAGATCGTGGCAGCCTCGGCGATCCGGCGAGTCAGCCGGCCGGAGCGCACGCCGGGTCCTTACGGCTCCCGGAAACCGGCCCGGCCCCGATCCGACTCCAAGGAGAACGCGTGGACGGCGAGCGACCCCCCTCCGGATCCAACGAGCTCAACCCGCATGTCGCCCACAACGCCAGGGTCTGGAACTACTGGCTGGGCGGCAAGGACCACTATTCCGCCGACCGTGAGGTCGGTGACCGTGTTTTCGCGATGTTCCCGAACATCGTCCATGTGGCCCGCGCCGACCGGGCGTTCCTGGGGCGGGTGGTCCGCCATCTGACCGGCGAGGTGGGGATCCGGCAGTTCCTCGACATCGGCACCGGGCTGCCCACCGTGGACAACACCCACCAGGTGGCGCAGCGGGTGAACCCGCGGGCGCGCGTCGTGTACGTCGACAACGACCCCCTCGTACTCGTGCACGCCCGCGCGCTGCTGTCCGGCACGCCGGAGGGCGCCACCGACTACGTCGACGCCGACGCCCGCGACCCCGAGACGATACTGCGGGCCGCGGCGAAGACACTGGATTTCGGCCGTCCGGTGGCGGTCATGCTCCTGGGCATCCTGAACTTCGTCCTCGACACCGCGGAGGCCCGGTCGGTGGTGCGCCGGCTCATGGACGCCGTGCCCTCCGGCAGCCATCTGGTGCTCACCCACCCGACCCTGGAACTCGGCGGCGAGGGCAACGTCGAGGCGATGCGTTTCTGGAACGAGCACGCCAAGCCCCCGATCGTCGCCCGCAACGGCCAGGAGATCGCCGCCTTCCTCGACGGCCTGGAACTGCTCGAACCCGGCCTGGTCTCGTGCTCGCTCTGGCGTCCCGAGCTGGCCGGCGTCGGCGGCGAGCCCACCCGGATCGCCCAGTACGGCGCCGTCGGCCGCAAGCCGTAGGCCGGATGCCGTGGGCCAGGCGCCGCTCCCGGCCCCCCCCGGAGCCTGGAACGGCGTCCGGCTCGGGCGGAGGTGATCGCCGGCCCACCCCCGTTGCTAGCATCGATCCATGCCACGCCCGCGAACCGTCAGCGACGAGGCGATCTTCGCCGCGGTCGCGGGGGTCGTCAGCCGGGTCGGTCCCGCCAGGCTCACCCTGGCGGCCGTCGCCAAGGAGGCGGGGCTCTCGCCCGCCACCCTGGTGCAGCGCTTCGGTTCCAAGCGCGCGCTGCTGCTGGGCCTTCACCAGGGCGACACCGAGTACGTCCGCCGGCGGCTGCGCGCGGCGGGCCCCCGGAACGGGATCCTTGAGACGCTGCTGGACAACCTGACGGACCTGGCCGGGCCGGTCTCCGACCCCGTGGCCTTCTCCAACCACCTCGCCGTCCTCCACCAGGATCTCAGCGACCCCGAGTTCCACGCCCAGGCGCGGGCGCACGCCCGCGCCATGCGTGAGGAGATCCACGACCTGCTCGTCAGGGCCACGGAGGCCGGCGAGCTCCTGCCCACCGACCTCGCACAGCTGGCCCGCTCCGTGCAGTCGACCTACAACGGCGCACTGGTCACCTGGGCGATCCATCGCGAGGCGCCGCTGGAGACCTGGCTCCGCCGCGAACTCGACGCGGTTCTCGCCCCCTGGCGCGCCACCGGGAAAGCACGGGAGCGGCAGGCACCCTAGGGCGGGCCCCTACGGCCCCGCCCGCCGGGGCGGCAGCCACCGAAGGCAGGATATGTCCGAAAAGGCTACGCCTGGGCGAATAATACCCAAATAGGCCCTACATCAATAAATATCCTCTCCAGGGGAGGATATTTCGATGAGTAGCACTAGAAAGGCGATATGCAGGCAGGATATGCCTGAGTGACCGGGCGCACGGGAACGGCATCCAAAGAAGATCCAATCTCTTATTACCGGCTTTCCACTTCGTACTGTTGAATCCTCATAATTAGTGATCTCAACGTAGATGCCCCGGAGAGGAAGCCAGACCATGCCTGACGTCGGCCCCATCCAGGTGGGGGATCCCGAACGTGTGGACGAGTACCGGATAACGGGGCGACTGAGGGAGAACGTCTACCGAACCGCGGGCCAGTGCTCCGGCGTTCACGACTCCGTTGCCCAATTCGTTTTCAATCTCCGCGACCTGCGCGTCCGGTACCGGATAACGATGCCGGACGTCGACCGGCGGCAATTGGGCAACAGCGTCGTTCACGCCGGGGGCGAAGGCCCGCGCGGGCGTGCCCTGGCCTTCGGTGCCCGTGAGCAGGTCAGCTCACACGGGTCGCTTCTGCTGTTCGATGTAGTGCTTGAGGACCGCAAGCGGTGCGCCGCCCACGCTCGCGGCGAAGGAGGAGCAGGACCACAAATGCCCGCCCCACGGGTACCGGCGGACGTGAGCGCTGTATTCCTTGCGCAGCATCCGCGCCCAGACACCCTTCAGTGAGTTGACGAGCTTGGAGGGGGCGACCTTCGGCGGGTAGTGGACCAGCAGGTGGACGTGGTCGTGGTCGCCGTTGAACTCACGCAGTTCAACCTCGAAGCCGGCGCAAACATCCCGCATGATCTCCTCGCAGCGGACCGGCATCTCGTTCGTGAACACCCCCGCCGATACTTGGTGACGAACACCAAATGCGCATGAAGGTTGCAGACGACATGGCATCCTGTCCGGACATCGGGGTTTGGATTCCATCACGGTGACATAAACCAAACGATACGATCACGGTGTGGAGTCAGTGAAGCAGACCCGGGCGCACGTGGCGCGTCTCGACCTCGGCGCAGAGCAGGTGGCCGTGCTGGATGGTCAGGCGCACACCGCCCGCGTGCCGTGGAACCTGCTGCATGAGTACTTCACCTTCCGCCAGGGCCGGTTCGCGACGTTGAAGGACTGCGACGCGGCGATCCGGCAGGCTCGCCGCGAGATCGACTGGATGGGACAACTGCCCGCCCAGGCCGCGCAGGCGGTGCTGAAAACGTATCGGCAGGCGTGGGCGAATTTCCTCAACCCCGACCATCTCGCCACACGGCCCACGTTCAAGGGCCGCCTGCGGACCCGGTTGGCCGTGGACGTCCCCCAGGCCCGCGATTTGCAGATCAAGCGGGTCAACCGGCGCTGGGGCGCGGTCAATCTGCCCAAGGTCGGGCGGGTGCGGTTTCGGTGGACCAAGGACCTGCCCGGCCTCACCAGGGGCGGACCTGCCGGGCGGATCACCGGAGCCCGCCTGGTCAAGGATGCCCACGGCTGGCAGATCGTGTTCCGCACCCAAACCCTCATCGCGCCGAGGTCGGCCGTGCACCCAGGCCACACGGTAGGGATCGACCGGGGAATCACCGTCGCCTTGGCCCTGTCGGACGGCACCATGCGCGAACACCGCCCCTGGCTCACCGGCGGCGAGAAAGAACACCTGCGCCGGCTGGAGAAGACGTCGGCCCGCCGGCGCACAGCCCGGCCGAAGAAGACCCGCCCCTCGGGGCGGGAGCGGCGCACCTACGACCAGATCGCCCGGCTGCGCGCGAAAGCCAAGCGCCGAGCCGTCGACTGGCAGCACCGAACCACCACCGAACTCGCCGGCACCTTCGCTGTGATCAAGGTGGAGAACCTGTCCATCGCGAACATGGTCCGCTCGGCCAAGGGCACGATCGAAGCCCCGGGCAGGAACGTCGCCCAGAAGGCGGGGCTGAACCGGTCGATCAGCGGCGAGGCGTGGGGCCGGACCGTCACCCTGCTCGAATACAAGAGCGCCGGCCGGGGCGGACAGGTCGTCAAGGTTCCCGCCGCGGGCACCTCGCAGACGTGCCACCGGTGCGGCCACCGCGAGGCCACTAATCGCGACGGAACAAAGTTCGCGTGCCGCAACCCTGATTGCGGGTGGGTCGGCCACGCCGACACCAACGCCGCGATCAATATCAAGAACGCCGTCGGAACGCCGGTGTCAGGACGTGGAGACCTCGGGGTTACCCGGTCTGCGAAGCGTCAACCCCCGCGCGCCGCTTAACCGCGACGCGACGGGAGAGCCTCCGGCCCCCAGGCCGGGGAGGAGTTCAACTTGCCACGGCCCCCTTGGAAGACCGGGTGGTCGTGCGGCCACTGCCCGCGGACGTGGACCGCGAGCGGTTCAGGGAGGCGATGGAGCCGCTGCGGAAGATGCCCGCCTTCTGCACCGCGCAGGTTCCGCACAGCGGGGTGGACGGCGACAGGCCGTAGATCGTCGGCGAGTACGTCGACGGCCCCAGCCTCGCCCCGGTCATCGGCGAGCGTGGCCCGCTGCGCGGTGGGGACGTTCCCGACCGCTGCGGTCGCCCCGGGCGGGGCACGCGCCGCCGCCAACCCGGACGACAAGTTCCTGGCCGGGGAATTCGATCTGGTCCGGGTCGTGGATCCGGCGGGAGGCCAGGACAACCAGGTCAGGACCATCGACACGTCACTGAAGACCCTCCCCCACCGGGGCGGGAACAGGACGAGGATCCTGCTGACGATCTACGAGGGCCTGGGGAGGAACAGCGGTCCAGGGATCGTGGACGTGGCCCCGCCACGGAGCTGGAGAAGGTCACTCTCTGGTACACGCCCAGGTGACCGGCCGCGGGGTGCGCGTCACGGCCCGGTGACCTGGCCGTCCTCTCTCCCATCGGCCGCCCCGAGTACGGGATCGGCGCAGGAGGCGCCTGGCAGCCCGCGAAAAACGACACCCGTCTGGAACGATCCAGGATTTCACCTCCCCGCGATCACCGCCAGGGCATGCGGTACGGGCACCTCAAGCGCTCTCTTGCTCGCCAAAGGTTCCGATATCTTCGCAAAACAGCTGAAAAGTCGCGGCAGACACAAATGACTTTGACCTGCCACCGAGGATTGGTCATATTTGCGCAATGGTCAATCTACGCCCCCTCGCGGGAGCGATCCTCACATCCGCTTTGCTGATCGGCTACACCGCCGCCACCCCTGCGGCCGCCTCGACCGCGGAGACCGTCACGGTCTCCGTCACGGAGGCTGCGGCACGGCCGAGTAACGGAAAGATCCTCTACTCCCGCTACAGCCGCGGGGAGGGCACCCTGAAGGTCAAGAACGGCAACCGGACGGACGCCGTCATCACCCTGGTCCGCGGCAGGTCCAAGGCGCTCAGCGTCTACGTCCGCGCCCGGTCCACCGCCACCGTCAGGGTGGTCAGGGACGGCACCTACACCATCTTCTACACCTCCGGCTACAGGTTCAGCACCTCCACCGGCAGGTTCACCCGCAACCCCTCCTACCAGCGCTTCGACGACCGGCTGAGGTTCGTCACGACCTCCACCAGCTCGACCATCTGGACCCTCACCCTCACCCCCACCAGGGGAGGCAACGCCCGTACCCGCGGCGTCTCTCCGGGCGACTTCCCAGCCTGATCCCCCGAGGTCCCGCCCGCCCGACCGCCATCGCGACGCCCGCAGCGTCACCGAAGGGCGACCGGGCCGCCTTCCCGCCGAGCGGGCGGCCCGGC
>NZ_JBEXGU010000082.1:0-39981 GCF_040607515.1 Streptosporangium sp. NPDC005286
GCCGGGTGCGTGCCGCCCGTACGGCGGATGACGTCCCGGGGTCTCAGCGTCTGGCGCCCGCGTCGGCGATCCGGTCCGCGAGCTCGCCGTGCCGCTCCCGGAGTTCACGCTTGAGGATCTTGCCGCTCGGGTTCTTCGGGAGCGCGTCGACGAACGCGAACGCCTTGGGAACCTTGAACGGCGCCAGCCGCTCACGGGCGTGCGCCCGCAGCTCCTCCTCGGTGACGGCCGCACCGGCCTTGGCCACCACGATCGCGACGACCGCCTCGATCCAGCTCGGATGCCTGACCCCGACGACCGCCACCTCGGCGACGGCGGGGTGTTCGTAGATCGTCTCTTCGACCTCGCGGCTGGCGACGTTCTCCCCGCCGGTCTTGATCATGTCCTTGATCCGGTCGACGACCGTGAGGTAGCCCTCCTCGTCCATGGTCCCCAGATCGCCGGAGTGGAACCAGCCGCCGCGGAACGCCTCGGCGGTCTTCTCCGGGTCATCGAGGTATTCGAGGATGGCGTGCGGGCTCCGGTGGACGATCTCCCCGATCTCGCCGGCGGGCACGTCCCTGCCCTCGGCGTCCACGACACGGGTCTCCACGTTCAGAGCGGCCTGACCGGCGGATCCGGCCTTGCGGATCTGGTCCTCGGGCTGGAGCATGACGGCGACGGGCGCCATCTCCGTCTGGCCGTAGAAGTTCCACAGGCGCACGCCGGGCAGCCGCTCGCCGATCTCCCTGAGCACCTCCACGGGCATGATCGCCGCTCCGTAGTAGCCCTTGCGCAGCGAGGAGAGGTCGCGCCTGTCGAAGTCCGGGTGGCGCAGCAGGGCGATCCAGACCGTGGGCGGCGCGAAGAACTTGGTCACCCGGTGGCTCTCGATCGCGGCGAGCACCGCGGCCGGGTCGGGTCCGGGCAGGATGACGCTGGAGGCTCCGAGCTGGATGTCGGGCACCAGGAAGCAGTGCTGCTGCGCGCAGTGGAACAGTGGCATCGAGTGCAGTTCGACGTCGTCGCGGTCCATTCCGCCGTCGATGACGCAGCTGCCGTACTGGGCGATCAGCGCGGCATGGGACAGCACTGCGCCCTTGGGGCGCGACTCGGTGCCCGAGGTGTAGAGGATCTGGGCCGGGTCGTCCGGCGCGATGGGCACCGCGGGCTCGCGGGAATCCCGGTGGTCCAGCAGGGCCGAGAACGGCTCCCAGGCTCCGGTCGCCTCGCCGTACACGATCCGTGTCCGCAGGCGGTCCGTCGCCTTGATCGCCTCTTCGGCGACCGGGAGGAGCTCATCCTGCGCGATCAGGGCGACGGCGGAGGAGTGGCCGACGACATATCCGACCTCCTCGCCCCGGAGCATGAAGTTGATCGGCACCAGTACGGCACCCGCCCGGGCAACGGCGAAGATCGTCTGGACGTACGCGACGCTGTTGCGCGAGAGCACCGCCACCCGGTCGCCGGGGCCCACCCCTCTTTCCAGGAGCGCGTTGGCGATCCTGCCGACGTCCTCGTCGAGCTGGGCGTAGGTACGGCTGCTCACGCCGTCCGACACGGCGAGCCGGTGGGGATGACGCCGGGCGGACCGGCGAAGCAGGTCGGCCAGCGATTGACGGCGGGCGAGCGCGACATCCGCCCGTTCCGAGGCTCCGGCAAGAGACATGGGCTTCTCCAGAGTGTCTGCTACAGACAAAACTTCTGGTAAGCGTAGCGATATCCGCCCTTTCGCTGCGCGCAGAGGGCTTTGACCGGCGACTACCACCCGGCAGACTCTTCGATCAGCGGACGGTTCAGCGCAGGTCGAACAGTCGGGTGCCGGTCTGCTTGAGGCGGTTGCCCTCGGCGTCCCAGGCTTCGACCTTCAGGCTGACCGCGCCCTTGGTTCTGACCGGCCGCGGCGGCTTTCCCGCAGGCGCGAGCCGAAGGACCGCAGGACGGGGCCCAGGGCGCCGTGGCGCGCGACTAGAGCGGTACGCTCCAGGTCAGGCTGGTGCCCCCGGTCTCCGGCGAGACGATCTCGAAGGAGCCGCCGAGCAGGGCCGCCCGCTCCTGCAGGTTGCGCAGGCCGCTGCGCCTGCCGTCGCCGGCCAGCCCGACGCCGTCGTCCCGCACGACGAGGGTGAACCGGTCGTCCAGCGCCTCGGCGGAGACGTCGATCCGCCCGGCCCTGGCGTGCCGTACCGCGTTGGACAGGGCCTCGCGCAGCACCGCCAGCAGGTGGTCGGCGACCTCGGGCGGCACGCGGTTGTCAAGCTGCCCGTCCATCCGCAGGCCGGGCATGAAGCCCAGGTGACCACGGGCGCCCTCCACCATCTCGACGATGCGGGCGCGCAGGCTGGGGGCGCCGTCCCCGCTGGGCGTCTGAAGGGCGAAGATGGTGGAGCGGATCTGGCGGATGGTCTCGTCGAGCTCGTCGATGGCGCCCTTCAGGCGGCCGGAGGCCTCCGGTCTCTCGACCAGCCGGACCGTGCTCATCAGCGTCATGGCGACGGCGAACAGCCGCTGGATGACCACGTCGTGCAGGTCCTTGGCGATGCGGTCGCGGTCTTCGAGCAGGCCCAGCCGTTCGGCGTCCTTGCGGCTCTCGGCCAGCTCCAGCGCCACCGCCGCCTGGGCGGCGAAGGCGTGCAGGGTACGCAGCTCCGACCGGACGAACGGGGTGCGGCCCGAGCGCTTGCCGAGTGACAGCACGCCGCGCGCGACACCCGCCGCACCCAGCGGGACGGCCCCCACCGGGCCCATCGGCAGATGATCGGAGAACACGCTCCGCAGTCCGGCCTCGTCCAGATCGTTGACCATGAGGGGCTCGCCACCGGCGAAGGCCCGTCCGGCCAGGGAGCCGGCGACCTGGATCTCCACCTGCTCCAGTTGCCCGGCGTTCTCGCCGTCGGCGATCGCCACCCGTAGCAGTTGCCCGCCCGCCTCCGGCAGCAGGATCGCCACGACGTCCGCGCCGGTCATCTGACGGGCGCGCCTGGCCATCAGGGTGAGGACCTCCTGGGGGTCCGCGCCGGACAGCAGGCTGGTGGTGATCTCCGAGGACGCGGCCAGCCACGTCTCCCTGCGGCGGGTCTCCTCGAACAGGCGGGCGTTCTCGATCGCCACACCGGCCGCGGTGGCCAGCGCGACGACGATCGCCTGGTCCTCCTCGTCGAACTCGCCGCCGCCGCGCTTCTCGGTGAGGTAGAGGTTGCCGAACACCTCGTCGCGCACCCGGACCGGCACCCCGAGGAAGGAGCCCATGGGGGGATGGCCCGGGGGAAAGCCGTAGGACTCGGGATGGTCGGAGATGCGCGTCAGGCGCAGCGGTCGCGGCTCCTTGATCAGCAAACCGAGCAGGCCGAGGCCGTGCGGCCAGTGCTCGACCCTGGCGATCTCCTCCTCGCTGAGCCCGACCGGGATGAACTGCACCAGCGTGTTCTCCTGGCCGACCACGCCCATCGCCCCGAAACCGGCGTCCACCAGCCTGGTCGCGGTCTCGACGATGCGGCGCAGCACCGTCTCCAGGTCGAGGTCGCTGCCGACCGCCACGACCGCCTCGAGCAGGGCGTGTACGCGGTCGCGGGTGGCGAGGACCGCTTCGAGCCGGAGCTGTAGCTCCGACAGCAGTTCATCCAGCCGCATGTTCGGAAGCAGGGGGTGGGAGTCGGTGTCTGCCATGTCCGGGAGTCTCGCACCAAGACGGCAAAACGCCCACCCCGATCACGGAGTGGGCGTCTCGGTGGCCCGGTTACCGCAGGACGGGGTAGTTCCGCACCAGGGAGGTGTTGCTCCACCACCTGCCGATGCCGAGGGTGTCACCGGCGCCCGCCATCGCCAGCCCGGCGAGCACGACGATGTAGACGATGTGGTCGTCCATGAACGGGTTGGTGGCCAGGGGCAGCTCGGCGGCCCACATCAGGATCAGCATCAGGCCCCCGGCGACGGCGGCGATCCGCATGCCGGCCCCCAGGATGAGGGCGACGCCGACCCCGAGCAGGCCGAGCATGAACAGCCAGTCGACCCAGGCCTGACCGGCCAGGCCGGAGAAGAGGCCGCCGAGGGCGTTCTCACCGGTGCCCTTGAGGAACCCGGTCGTGGGGCTGCCACCGGCGATCCAGGCGCGGTCGGCGGGGGTGGCGAACCCCCAGCCGAAGGTCTTGTCGAGGAACGCCCACAGAAAGATCCATCCGATCGAGATGCGCGCGATCGCCCAGACGTAGTCGACCGGACGCGTCGCCGCCGGAGAGGCGACGTTCGTGGCGGACTGCTTGGAGGGAACGTCCCGACCGTGCGTGGTGGCCATGACGGCCCCTTTCGGTAGTGTTTCGCGGTCTCTGTTGTGTCTTCATCACATCGTTTTCCGGGGCCGCCGCGCAGTGCCGTACGGCTCGCGCCCGGGCTGCGAAGGTCATCGCGTTCATGGGACCTTCGGCCTCTCGCCCTCGTCGAACCCTGGCAGGGTCCCGCCAGGACCCCGCCGAGCCCGCTGCTAAGACCTGACGACGGCGACGGAGCAGCGGGCGTGGTGCAGGACACCCCGGCTGACCGAGCCCAGGAACAGCGAGCCGAGGGCACCGCGGCCGTGGGAACCGACGACGAGCAGGTCACAGGTGTCGGAGGCGTCACTGAGAGCCTCGACCGCGTGGGCGCGGCGCACGTCCTCGATCACCTTCACCTCGGGGTACCTCTCCCGCCACCCGGCGAGCCGGTCCGTCATGACCTTGTCATGGGCGGCGCGGAACTCGTCCATGTCATAGACGATCTCCGGGGCGTAGATGTGCACCGGCACCTGCCAGGCGTAGAGGGCGCGCAGGGTGCTGCCGCGCAGCCTGGCCTGCTCGAAGGCGTAGGCGAGGGCGGGCTCACAGGCGTCGGAGTCGTCGAGGCCGACCGTGATCTCGCCGTGTGCCCCGTCCCGGCCGGGACGGACGACGACGACCGGGCAGTGCACGTGACCGGCGACGTGGATGCTGACCGAGCCGATCACGGCTCCGGCGAACCCGCCGAGCCCTCTGGTGCCGACGACGACCTCCGTGGCGTCCTTGCCCTGCTCGCGCAGGACCAGCGACGGCGGTCCCTCGATCAGCGTGGTGGTCACCTCGATGCCGGGCTGCCGGGAGCGGGCCGTCTCCTCCGCGGCGGCCAGCACCTTCCGGGAGGACTCGGTCACCGCGTCCTCCCATTCGGGGGCGGGGAACTTGGGGATGTCGTTCGGCCAGCGCTGCACGGCGGTGACGATGCGCAGCGGCAGGCCCATCCGGGCGGCGTCGTCGGCCGCCCACTCGATGGCGGCGGTCGCGTTACCGGAGCCGTCGGCTCCAACAATGATCAGATTAGACATGGGTCCTCCTTATTCCCATCTGACCTTCGCCAAACCTGCCGCGCCCAGGGCCGGAAGTCCCTTCCGGCCCGCGTGACGGCAGGGCCTTTCGTCACCCGCGGCGGAACCGGACGGCGCTGTGGCGTCGAGGACACGCGACAGGAAACCCCGTCTCCCGGCGCCGGTGACGTCCGCCGAGCGGGTCAGCCGCGGGTGAGCACCACCTTGAGTGCCCCGGTCTCCTGCGGGTGGGAGAACACCTCGTAGGCCTTCTCCATGTCGTGCAGCGCGAAGCGGTGGGTGACGAACCGGCCGCCGTCCAGCAGGCCCGCCTCGAGCATGCTCAGCAGCGTCGGCGTGGAGTAGGTGTCGACCAGGCCGGTGGTGAAGGTGAGGTCGCGTGCCCACAACTCCTCAAGATGCAAGGTGACGGGCCTGCCGTGCACGCCGACGTTGGCGACGTGGCCACCCGGCCTGACCAGGCGGGCGCAGAGCTCGAAGGTTTCCGGCACGCCGACGGCCTCGATGGCGACGTCGGCGCCCAGGCCGCCGGTCAGCTCGGCCACCTCCTCGGCGGGATCACCGCCCGCGCCGATCACCACGTCGGCGCCGAAGCGGGTGGCCGCCTCCAGCCTGGCCTCGGCCAGGTCGACGGCGATGATGCGGCTGGGGCTGTAGAGCCGGGCGGTGGTGATCGCGGCCAGGCCGATCGGGCCCGCGCCCACGACGACCACCGTGTCGCCGGGGGCGACCCTGCCGTTGAGCACACCGACCTCGTAGGAGGTGGGCAGGATGTCGGCCAGCATGAGCACGGCCTCGTCGCCGATCCCCTCGGGCACGAGATGGGTCGAGGTGTCGGCGAAGGGAACGCGTACGAACTCGGCCTGCGTCCCGTCGATGTGGTGGCCCAGGATCCAGCCGCCGCCGCCCAGACACTGCCCGTAGGAGCCCGTACGGCAGTAGCGGCAGCGCCCGCACGCCGAGACGCACGAGACCAGGACGCGGTCGCCTGGCTTCAGCGCGACCCCGGCGCCGACCTCGGTGACCGTGCCGACCGCCTCGTGTCCCAGGATCCGACCCGGCTCGACGGCCGGCACGTCCCCTTTGAGGATGTGCAGGTCGGTGCCGCAGATCGTCACCGCGTCGACGCGGACCACCGCGTCCGTGGGCGCCTGGATCCCCGGCTCGGGGACCTCCTGCCACGATCTCCTGCCGGGACCCCGATAGACCAGCGCCTTCATGATCCACCCCTTCGTCTCTCGCCGCCGGTAAGCGGATGTGGCCCTCTCCAGCCGTCCGGTCAGGTGTGCCGGGGTGCCGCGACGGCGGGTGTCACGACCAGCGGGCAGACGGCGTGCTGCAGCAGCGAGTGACTGACCGAGCCCAGCAGCAGCCCCGCGAGGTCCCCACGGCCACGTGACCCCACGACCAGCAGGTCGGCCTGTGCCGAGGCGTTCTTCAGCACATCCACCGGATGCCCCTGCTCCACCTGCTCGGTGACCGTGACATCCGGATAGCGCTCGCCCCAGCCGGCCAGCGCCTCGGCCAGCAGCCGCCGCTCACCCTCGGCCGTCTCCTCGGCGGACGCCGGGGCGAACGGCCTCCCACCGATGACGGGCTGGTTCCAGGCGTGCACCGCCCGCAGGCCGGCACCGCGCAGGGACGCCTCGGCGAAGGCGAACTCGATGGCCGACACGCCTGCCACGGAGCCGTCGACTCCGACGACCACCTCACCGCCCGACCGCGCGGGCGTCCTCCGTATGACGGCGACCGGGCAAGGGGCATGCCCGGCCACGCCCAGCGCGACCGACCCCAGCAGCATGCCGGAGAAACCATCCCGGCCGTGACTGCCGACCACCAGGAGGTCGGCGTCCCGCGCGGCCTTGATCAGGACGTCCCTGGGATCGCCGGGCAGCAGCGACGACTCCACCTTGACCCGGCTGTCCTCCTCGCGGGCCCGGTTCAGCGCGTCCGTCAGCATGGACGTGGCCCCGTCGCGCATCCATCGGCCCACGTCGGCGTACGGAGCGTCCTCGGTCATATCCAACGGCCAGGCCACCATGACGTGCACGACGCGCAACTCGGTGTCGCGTAGCCCGGCCTCCCGCACGGCCCAGCTCACGGCCTCAAGCGCGGCCTGTGAACCGTCGACTCCCACCAGGATCATATTGTTCCCCCTTCGAACCTCCGGCCGCCCCCGCGGCAGAAGCCGATGCAGCTCTCCTACCCCCGTGGCCTCCGGTCACCCAGATGGGGCGCGCGGCCCCCGACCGGTGGACCTGGTTGATCTGACGACCGCGACGGGGCAGCGAGCATGGTGGAGAACCTCACGGCTGACCGATCCCAGAAGGACCGAGCCGACGGCGCCGAGGCCGCGAGAACCCACCACGAGCAGGTCCGCCCGCGTCGAGGCGGCCAGCAGTGCCGGCACCGGGCGCGCACGCGTCACCTCCGAGACGGCCTCGACCGCGGGAAACCGCTCCCGCCAGCCGGCCAGCCGCTCCTCGGCCACCCGGCGCTGTGCGCACCGGATCTCTTCGCTGTCCCCGCCCGCCTCCGGCGAGAACGCATGAAGCGGCGTCTGCCAGGCGTAGACCGCGCGCAACCCGCATCCGCGTAAGGCGGCCTGCTCGAAGGCGAACCCGAGAGCGGGTTCGCACTCGGCGGAACCGTCGACACCCACGACCACCTCGCCGTACGCCTCGGCACAGCCATGCCTGACGACCACCACCGCGCCGCATACGTGGCCCGCCATCCGGATGGGAACCGAGCCGAGCGGCGATCCGGCGAAACCGCCCAGGCCGCGGTTGCCGACCACCAGTTCGACCGCCGTTTCCGCCTGCCCGCACAGAACGTCGGACGGCGTTCCCTCGATCAGCTCGGTGGTCACCCGGACATCCGGCCTCCGCTCCATCGCCGCCTTGGCCGCTTCGGTGAGCACCTGCTCGCCGAGGCACGCCAGCCGGCCGGGCCGGCCCGGTGCGGGAAACCCGACAAGATCGTGCGGCCAGCGGTCCATGACGTGAACGATCCGCAGGGACACCCCCCGGCGGACGGCGTCGTCGACCGCCCACTCCAGGGCCGCGGTGGCGGCGGCCGAGCCATCCGTTCCGACAGCGATCGATTCGGTCATCACTTCCCCCGCAGCCCATCGGATCGCGGCACCGGCGCTCCCCCACAGGGGCGATCGTCCCTGGGCAGGGGGACCTTTGTCCCCTCCCGTGCACAATGCCCGACCTTCCGACGAAGGTCCCTGCGCCATAGGGCCGATCAGCCCTAAAACCGCCGTGAAAAGTGCCGTACCGTGCAGACGGAAGGGGGTACCCATGACTCTCCCGGCAGTCAGGGCAAGCCACTTCGCCTCCGCTCCCATCACCGGCGTCGGCCTCGTCACCGATCTGGCACAACCACAACTTCACGGGAGAAGACGTGAACCCCTGGCTCCTCATCTATGACGGCTTCGACCCCACCCAGGAGGGGCTGCGAGAGGCGCTGACGACGCTCGGCAACGGCTACTTCGCCACCCGGGGCGCCGCGCCGGAGTCACACGCCGACGGGGTGCACTATCCCGGCACCTACGTCGCCGGCTGCTACGACCGGCTCGTCTCCCAGATCGCGGGACACCCGGTGGAGAACGAGGACCTCGTCAACGTGCCGAACTGGCTGTCCCTGACCTTTCGCGCCGAAGGCGGCGACTGGTTCGCTCCCGGCAACGCCGAGATCCTGGCCCACCGCCACACGCTCGACATGCGCCAGGGAACTCTCACCCGATTCCTGCGGATACGCGACTCCCAAGGCCGGATCACCCGAGTGGAACAGCACCGCCTGGTCTCGATGGACGACCCACACCTGGCCGCCCTCACGATGACGATCGTTCCGGAGAACTGGAACGGATCGCTGGAGATCCGCTCGGCCCTGGACGGGCGCGTCACCAACGCCGGAGTCGCCCGCTACCGCGAGCTGGACGGCCGGCATCTCGTTCCGATCTGCGGGCACGCCGCCCACGGCGTGATCGAACTACTGACCCGCACCGCCACCTCCCGCGTGGAGATCGCACTCGCCGCCCGCACCACACTGGCCGACGGGCGCTGTCACGCCGGCGTCGAGGAGGGCTGGGTCGGCGACGACCGCACCGTCGAGGTGAAAGCCGGCGACGAGGTCACCGTGGAGAAGATCGTGGCCCTCCACACCTCCCGCGACAGGGCGATCGCCGAGAGCGAGGCCGCCGCGAGAAGCGCCGTCGTACGCGCGGGCTGCTTCTCCACCCTCCTCAAACGGCACGCCCGGGCCTGGGACCGGTTGTGGCAGCGGGCGCACGTCACCGCCCAGGACACCGAGGTGCAGCAGATCCTCAACCTGTACGTCTTCCACCTGCTGCAGACGGCCTCCCCGCACATCGCGGAACTCGACACCGGCCTACCCGCCCGGGGCCTGCACGGCGAGGCCTACCGGGGCCACGTGTTCTGGGACGACCTGTTCGTCATCCCCTTCCTCGCCCCACGCCTGCCCGAGATCACCCGGGCACTGCTCAGGTACCGGTGGCGCCGCCTGCCCGAGGCGCGCTGGGCCGCCCATGCCGCCGGATACGCCGGAGCGATGTTCCCCTGGCAGAGCGGAAGCGACGGCCGGGAGGAGACACCACGCCTGCACTTCAATCCCCGCTCCGGCCGCTGGCTCCCCGACCGCTCACACCTGCAGCGCCACGTCGGCCTGGCCGTCGCCTTCAACGTGTGGCAGCACTACCAGGCGACGAAGGACACCGCCTTCCTGGCCGGTTTCGGCGGCGAGTTGCTGCTGGAGGTGGCCCGCTTCTTCGCCTCACTCGCGACCTGCGAGAAGGGGCGCTACGCGATCCGCGGCGTGATGGGCCCGGACGAGTATCACGACGGCTACCCCGACCGGGCCGAACCCGGACTGGACAACAACGCCTACACCAACGTCATGACCGCCTGGCTGATGCGCCGGGTCCTGGACATGATCGGCCTGGTCGGCCCCGAGGGGGTCGGCCAACAGGAGATCGAACTGTTCACCGCCCTGACCCGGCGAATGCGGGTGGACTTCCACGAAGGGGTGATCAGCCAGTTCGAGGGATACGCGGGCCTGGAGGAGCTGGACTGGGCCGCCTACCGGAAGGAGTACGGAGACATCCGGCGGCTGGACCGCATCCTCGACGCCGAAGGCGACACGCCGAACCGGTACAAGGCCTCCAAACAGGCCGACGTGCTCATGCTCTTCCATCTGCTCGGCGAGGAAGGGCTCGACGAGATCCTGACCGGCCTTGGCTACGAATGGAACGCCGCAATGGCCAAGAACACCGTGGACTACTACCTGGCCCGCACCTGCCACGGCTCGACGCTGAGCGCCGTCGTCCACGCCGGAGTACTGGCCCGCCTGTGCCCCGGCGCCTCACACCCCTTCCTGACGGAGGCGCTGAACAATGACGTGCGAAACCTCCAGGCGGGAACCACCTCCGAAGGAATCCACCTGGGAGCGATGGCCGGGGCGGCCTGCCTGTTCGAGGCAAAAACCTGATCACCGGCCCTCGCCGCCGGCTCGGCGCCGAAGACATCGGGGCCGCTCACCGCACGACGGCAGGGACCCTCGTCCTTACCGCCGGCACTCCGGGAAGGATAACCTCAGGACATGATTCGCGTGTTCCTGGTCGACGATCACGAAGTGGTACGGCGCGGCGTGGCCGCACTGCTGGAATCCGAAGGCGACATCGAGGTGATCGGCGAAGCGGGAACCGCCGAGTCGGCGGTGGCCCGCATTCCGGCACTACAACCGGACGTCGCGGTTCTGGACGTGCGCCTGCCCGACGGCAACGGGGTGGACGTGTGCCGTGAGGTCCGCTCCAAAATGCCGGGACTGGCCTGCCTGATGCTGACCTCCTTCGCCGACGACGAAGCCCTGTTCAACGCCGTGATGGCGGGCGCCTCCGGCTACGTGCTCAAACAGATCCACGGCTCGGATCTGGTCGGCGCGGTACGCACGGTGGCGGGCGGCGAATCGATGCTGGATCCGCAGACGACCTCCGCCATGCTGGCGCGACTACGCGACCAGGCCGTCAAGAAAGACCCCCTGGCCGCCCTGTCGGACCAGGAACGCCACATCCTGGAACTGATCGGCGAAGGCCTGACCAACCGGCAGATCGGCGAGCGAATGTACCTCGCCGAGAAAACAGTCAAGAACTACGTCTCCAACCTGCTGTCCAAACTGAACATGCAACGCCGCACCCAGGCCGCCGCCCTGGTGACACGGCTGAAGACCAACCACCCCGAATGAGCGGACCTTCGGCTAGGTGAGGGACGCGCTCCAGATCAGGCGGGTCCCCGCCTCCGGAGAGGACTCAACCGAGAAGGACCCGCCAAGCCGTTCGGCCCGCTCCTTGAGATTACGCAACCCACTGCGCCTGCACCCCCCGGGCACCCCGGCCCCGTCGTCCACCACGGTGAGAACGAGCCGATCGCCTTCGATCTCAACGGTCACCTCGGCCCTGGAGGCCCTGGCATGCCGCACGATGTTGGACAGAGCCTCCCGCAGAGCGGCCAGCAGGTGCTCCGCGACCCGCTCCGGCACGCCGCCATCCAGCGGCCCCTCCATCATCAGGCCCGGCATGAAACCCAGATGGGCCCGCGCGCCCTCGACCAGTTCCACGATCTGCGTGCGCAGACCACGACCGCCTTCCTGAAGAGGAGCCTGCAGGGCGAAGATCGTCGAGCGGATCTGCCGGATGGTCCTGTCCAACTCGTCGATCGCGTTACGCAACCGCTCAGAGGCCTCAGACCGCTCCACGAACCGCGCGGTGCCCATCAGCGTCATGGCGACGGCGAACAACCGCTGAATCACCACATCATGCAGATCCTTGGCGATCCGGTCACGATCCTCCAACAGGCTCAGCCGCTCGGCGTCCACCCGCCTCTCCGCCAACTCCAGGGCGACCGCGGCCTGCCCGGCGAAGGAGTGCAGGGTGCGCAACTCCGCCTGGCTGAACGGGACACACCCCGGATGCTTACCCAGCAGCAGCACACCCCGCACCCCTCCCGCCGCGCCGATCGGCACCGCGGCCACCGTACCCGGCAAGACACGGCCGGTGATCACGGTCAGAATCTCCGCCTCGGCCGAATCGGTGACCATAAGCGGCTCACCGCTGGTGAAGGCCAGACCGGCAAGAGAGTCGGCGACAGACGTCTCCGCATGAACCGCCTGCTCCCCACCCGGCCCGTCGGCGACAACCGCTCGCAGGACCTGCCCGCCCTCCTCGGGCAACAGGACCGCGACGAGATCGGCACCGGCCATCTGCCGCGCTCGCCGCGCGATCAACGTGAGCACCTCTCCCGGCTCCGCCCCCGACAGCAGACTGGTGGTGACCTCCGCCGAGGCCTGCAGCCACATCTCCCGCCGCCGGCTCTCCTCATACAGCCGGGCGTTCTCGATCGCGACACCGGCGGCGGTGGCCAGCGCGGTCACGATCGCCTCGTCCTCGTCGTCGAACTCCCCTCCCCCACGCTTCTCCGTGAGGTAAAGATTTCCGAAAACCTCCTCACGCACCCGGATCGGCACCCCCAGAAACGACCCCATCGGCGGATGGCCGGGCGGAAAGCCGTACGACTCCGGATGATCACAGATGCGAGCCAGCCTCAGCGACTGCGGTTGCTTGATCAGCAGGCCGATCAGGCCAAGGCCGTGCGGCCAGTGCTCGATGCCCGCGATCTCCTCCTCGCTCAACCCCACCGGGACGAACTGAACGAGTGTGTTCTCCTCACCGATCAGCCCCAGAGCGCCGTAGGTGGCGTCGACAAGGGAGATCGCGGTCTCCACGATCCGGCGCAGCACGGTCTCCAGATCAAGCTCACCGCCCACCGAGACGACCGCGTCCAGCAGCGCGTGCACCCGGTCACGGGTGGCAAGCACCGCCTCCAGACGCACCCTCAGCTCCGACAGCAGCTCGTCCAGCCGCATGTGCGGTACCAACGCGCCGGGTTCGAACTCCCCCATACTGCGAAGTCTCGCACCCCGGCACGGGACGTGCGCTCCCCCACCGGGCACCCCGCTTCAAGATCGAAAAGCATCGGGCCAGCGGAGACACGGTTCCAAGGCGGGTACATAGCCTCCATACGGGCGCGACCCGGCTTCCGTCCCAAGGTGGTGCTCATGGCAGAACCCGTCATCGTCGGCGTCGACGGCTCGGACTCCTCACTCCAAGCCGTGACCTGGGCCGCACGAGAGGCCACCCTGAGGAACGCGCCCCTGCACCTGGTACACGTCACCCTCCGCTGGGCCTACGACGTCCCCCTCGTCCCGCAGCCCGCCCACTGGGGACCCGCGGCGGAGTCCGCCTCCCGGAGGCTACTGCGCCATGCCTCCGAGCGGGCCCTCGCCACCGCCCCCACCGTGACGGTCAGCACCGAGATCGCCGATGGCGCCACCGCAGAGGCGATCATCGCCGCGGCCGAAACCGCACAGATGATCGTTGTCGGCAGCCGGGGCCGCGGCGGATTCGCCGGGCTGCTGCTGGGCTCGGTCAGTCGCGCCCTCGCCGATCGATCCCCCTGCCCGGTGGTGGTCGTGGGCCAACCCCGCACCGAGCACGGCACCGAGATCGCCGTCGGCGTCACCGGACGCCCCGGCCAGGAACACATCCTGGAGTTCGCCTTCCACGAGGCCATGCTGCGCGGCCTCCCCCTGCGGATGGTGCACGCCTGGATCCATCCGGCCGTCAGGGCACCCGGCGACATGCAACCGCTCGTCTTCGACCTCGAAGGTGTCGGTCAGGAAGAGGCGCGCCTGCTGGCCGAGTCCATCGGTGGCTGGCGGGAGAGGTTCCCCGACGTGCCCATCGTCGAGCAGGTGGTACACGAACACCCGGCCAGAGCACTCATCGACGCCTCGGCCTCCGCCGAACTGGTCGTCGTAGGCGCCCCCGGCTCCGCGTGGCTCCTCGGATCGACGGTGCACGCCCTTCTCCCCCACGCCCACGCGCCCGTGGCCGTCATCCAGCACGCGCGCCGGGTCTGAGCTCTCGCTCCGTACCGTCGTGCCGGTCGATGGTTTGTCGGGTTTTTGGTTATTTAACCTTGAGCAGCTCCTTTACAAGGTAGATCGCTAAATATGGCCATTCTGCCCGATACGGTCGCGTGGAACGGCCGTCTGGAACGTCAGACCTGCCGCCCCGGCCAGGAGAGCAGGGCCGTCTCCCCTGGCCGGGGGTCGTTCAGCCGGCGCTCGCCGGCCGGTAGGTGAGGATGACGACTCCCGAACCGAACGTCGCGGTGTCCGTAAGCTCCAGGGTCGCCTCGGTGCCCTCACGGAACAGACGCTCCCCCTGGCCGCGGACGACCGGGTAGAGCCAGATCCGGTACTCGTCGAGGAGGCCGTGCTCCATGAGCGTGTCGGTGAGCCGGCCACAGCCCCAGATCAGGATGTTCCCGCCGAGTTGCTCCCTCAGCTTGGCCACCTCGGTGACGAGGTCGTCTCCGTGGATGATCGTCGAGTTGTTCCACTCGGCCTTCTCCAGGGTCGAGGAGACCACGTACTTGGGAATGCTGTTCACCCGGTCGGCGTAGGGGTTGCCGCTCATCGACGGCCAGGCCTGCGCCATGCCGTCGTAGGTGGCCCGTCCCAGCAGGAGGGCGTCGGCGGCGAAGAGCAGGCCGAGGGCGTACTCGCCGCTCCCCGCGTTCGCGTACTGCATGGACCACAGGTGGGGGTTGTCGATGAAACCGTCGAGCGTCGCGTAGGTCGAAGCGATGATCTTACCCATTGGTGTCTCCGTGATTCCGGCGTTCGGCGAACGCGCTGTTGTGTGAAACGCCCCGCTGTTCTCCGCGGCGCGAGGGATTTCCTACGGTCGTGTCCTGCCTGGTTCAGACGGTGTAGGGACGTCTGGCGCGGGCCTCGCGTAGTGCGTGGGCCCACCAGGTCAGCTGGTCCAGAGTGGTCTTGACCGCGGTGTCGCACGGCGCGCCGGCTCTGGGCCAGCTGCCGTCGGCGGCGAACTGCTCCCAGTAGCGGGGCAGCGCGACACCGTCGCGGATGGCCACCGCGTGCAGCTCGGTGAACACCTCACGCAGCTGCGCGGCGGCCAGCAGACCGCCGGAGTCGTTGCCGTAGGAGACGAACGCGACGGGCTTGGCCCGCCACTCCGGGTAGAACCAGTCGATGGCACTCTTGAGCGGAGCGGGAAAGCTCCGGTTGTACTCGGGAGTCACCACCACGAACGCGTCGGCATCGGCCAGGCGCGGTGCCAGCGCCGCCACCGGGGCGGGCGGCGCCTCGTCCTCGGCTGTGAGCGTGCCGGGCAGGGCGACCTCGGCCAGATCGATCAGGTCGATCTCCAGATCGGCCCGCCTGCGCGCCCGCGCCACGAACCAGGCCGCCACCGTGGGGCCGAACCGGCCGCGACGGGTGCTGCCGACGATGACCGCCACCCTCAACCGGTCGCTCTCGTGCGTCTCCGCCATCTCCGGCCTCCTTCGCCTCCGTGTCCGGCTCGATGTGCTCCACCCTGCCTGGAGGGACTTACGGTCTTCTTCTCGCGGACCTACCGTCGGCTGTTGCGATCGACACGAACCCGGTAAGCCGTTCCTCTATGTCGGGTTATCGTGTCGATCATGCGTTTTGGGATACTGGGGCCACTGGCCGTGTGGACGACGGACGGACGGTCCGTCACGATCCCCGGGATGAAGGTCCGCGCCCTGCTGGCCGACCTGCTCCTGCACGAGGGACGCCCGGTGCCCGCCGACCGGCTGATCGACGACCTGTGGGGCGAGGACCCTCCGGCCAATCCCGCAGGCGCTCTGCAGGTCAAGGTCTCGCAGCTACGGCGCGCGCTGGAGGACGCCGAACCCGGTGGCCGGGAGCTGGTCGCACACCACCCGGCTGGATATCTACTGAAGGCCGACACCGACGCCGACGGCTTCCGGTCGCTGGTCGCCGAAGCGGGAAGGACCGGCGACCCGCGGGCCAGAGCGGCGCTGCTCACCGACGCGCTCGCCCTGTGGCGCGGCCCCGCCCTGGCCGACTTCGCCGACGAACCCTTCACCGGCCCCACCGTCGCGCGCCTGCACGAGGAGTTGCTCACCGCCCGCGAAGAGCACGCGGAGACCCGCCTCACCCTCGGTGAGCATGCCCGGCTCGCCGCCGAACTGGGCGATCTGCTCACCCGGCATCCCCTGCGAGAACGGCTGCGCGCCGCCCACATGCGCGCCCTCTACCGCTCCGGACGGCAGACAGAGGCGCTCCGCAGCTACGAGGAACTCCGCGACCACCTCGCCGACGAGCTCGGCCTCACCCCCGGCGCCGACCTCGGCGCCCTGCATCGGGCCATCCTCACCCAGGACCCCGCCCTCGACCCGCCGGCACCACCCACCGGCGCCGCCGGACCCGCCACCAACCTGCCCACCCCTCTCACCCCCCTGATCGGCAGAGAGCACGCGGCCACCGAGCTCCGCGCCCTGCTAGGCGCCAACCGCCTGGTCACCCTCACCGGTCCCGGCGGAGTGGGCAAGACCCGCCTCGCCGTCAAAGTCGCCGGGCGCCTGACCGGCCCCTCCCCCGAGTCGCCCGCCGTCCCCTTTCCCGACGGCGTGTGGCTGGTCGAGCTCGCCTCGCTCGACCGGTCCGGGGCGTCGGACGCGGTGTCCCGGCTCGCTGAAACGATCATGACGGTGCTGGACATCCGAGCCCCCCTGGCCCCATCGGAGCCGACGTCACCTCGGGACCGGCTCACCGGCGCCCTGCGCTCCCGGCGGCTGCTCCTCGTGCTCGACAACTGCGAGCACCTCGTCGAACCGGCCGCCGAACTCGTCCGGCACCTGCTTGAGGCCATCCCCGCGCTGCGCATCCTCGCCACCAGCCAGGAACCGCTCGCACTGACCGGCGAGGTGATCTGGAACGTCCCGCCCCTGGACACGCCCCGCCTCACCGAGACCGACCTGCCGACACTGCGAAAAACCGGTTCCGTACAGCTGTTCGTCGCCCGGGCGTCCGCCGCCGGCGGAGATTTCACCCTGGACGCCGACACCGCCCCGGCGGTCGCGACGCTCTGCCGCCGCCTGGACGGCATCCCGCTGGCCCTGGAACTGGCCGCCACCAGGGTCCGGGCCCTGGGAGTCCACAACCTCGTCGACCGCCTCGACGACCGCTTCCGCCTCCTGGCAGGCGGGCACCGCGGCGCCCCACCTCGCCAGCAGACCCTGCACGCCATGATCGACTGGAGCTGGGAGCTCCTTACCCATCCGGAACGTCTCACCCTCCAGCGCCTGGCCGTTCACACCGGCGACTGCACCCTGCACGCCGCGGAGAACGTCTGCGCCGCCGGAGACCTCGCCTCCGCCGACGTCCCCGACCTCCTGGCACGCCTGGTAGACCGCTCCCTGGTCACCGTCGTCCACACCGCCGACGGCCCCCGCTACCGTCTCCTGGAATCGGTCGCCGCCTACTGCGCCGAACATCTCCGCCGGACAGGCGAGCTCGAACGCCTGCGACAACGCCACCGGCGCCACTACACCGACCTCGCCGAACAGGCCGCGCCGCACCTGTACGGACACCGGCAGCAACGCTGGCTGCACCGCCTGGACACGGAGACCGCCAACATCCGCACCGCGCTCGACACCGCCCTCGGCGCGAAGGACGCGGCCGGCGCGCTACGCCTGGTCAACGCGATGGCCTGGTACTGGTTGCTGCGTGGACGGCTGACCGAAGCCCGGCGATCCCTGGCCTCCGCACTGGCCCTCGCCGACGAGGCGTCCACCTCCCGGACCTCCGCGCTCCGCGCCGGTGCGCTGGCCTGGGAGACCGGGATCGGTTTCCTCCACGGTGACGTCGCGGACCGAGAGGATCGCCGCCGCGCGGCCCTGTCGATGTACGAGGACGCGGGCGATCCCGCCGGGCGTGCCAGGGCCGAGTGGTTTCTGGCCCACACCGGCATCGACCTGGGCGACCTGTCGGTCGCGGAGGACCTGCTGGACCAGGCGCTGCCGGCCTTCCAGGCGACCGGTGACCGGTGGGGGACGGCCGCGGCCCTCGCCACCCGGGCCAAGCTCGCGCACGTACGAGGTGACCTGGCCGCGCTCGGACGCGACGGCGAACGGAGCGCGGAGCTGTTCGGCGAGCTCGGCGACCGCTGGGGCAGGCTGGAGGCCACCGGCTGGCTCGGCGCTCTGGCCGAGATGACCGGTGATCTCCAGCGGGCCGACCGGCTGCACCGGGACGGCCTGCACATGGCGGAAGAACTCGGACTCTGGCCCGAGGTCGCCGGACGGCTGGCCTGGCTCGGCTGGACCGCCCTGCAACGCGGCGACTACGCCCAGGCCAGGGAGACCTGTGAGCGGGCACTACGGCTGGCGGCCGAGCAGGGCCACCGGACCGCGCAGATCTTCGCCACGATGGGGCTCGCCTTCGCGGCCCGTAGGGAGGATCTTCTCGATCTCGCCGAGACCCACCTGCGCGACCTGCTGAACGGTGCCCCCGAGCAGAGCGCGGAGGAGACTCCGCCCCCGTACCTCCCCATGATCATGAGCGAGCTGGGATTCGTCGCCGAGCAGCGTGGCGACGCCGCCGCGGCCCTCGCCTCGCATCTGAAGTCCATCGACCTCGCGGCCAGATTCGAAAGCTCCCGTGAGATGCCAGGCGCCCTGGAGGGCCTGGCCGGGGCACTGACCCTCGCCGGAGACCACGACGGCGCCGCCCTGCTCCTGGGTGCGGGGGCCGCGGCCCGCGCGTCGGACTCCCCACCGCCTCCCACGGAACGCGGCGACATCGACCGGATCACCACGCGGGTGCGTGAAGCGCTGGGCGCGGACCGCTTCACCGCCGGGTTCGAACGCGGCGGCACTCTCACCTCTCCGGAGATACGGTCCCTGCTGGCCCCGCCACCGGCCACGCCCGAGACGGCCGCGACACGACCGCACCCGGAGTGAGCCCCGGCCTCGGACCGGGACGGTTTTCCGGAACATGGTCCTCGCGAAACGGACGAGCAGCTCGAAATGGCCGTCCGGAACCGGCGTGGGCAGGGGAGGTCGGGCGGGGACCCGGTATGACGGGGCGCCGGGAGCGTCCAAGGACGCTCCCGGCGGGTGTCCCGTCAGGTGCGCAGGCCGGCGGTGAGCTCGTCGGTGCGGGCCCGGCTGCCCCAGAACCACTCCACGTGGGCATGTCGCCGTTGCTCCGCCAGCCAGTCATCGAAGATCCGCGTTTCGACAAGCCCGCGGGTCACCTCGTCGAGCACCGCCGGTTCCACGGCCAGTACGTACCCGACGTAGAAGCCGCCGTCCGGGAGTCTCGCGGGTCCGAGCACCTCCCCGGCCCGCGTGTCCGACGCCGCGGTGCCGAAGAGGGCGACCAGGTCGTCTCTGCCGTTCCCCTCCATCCGGCAGGTGGCCACCCCCTCCAGCACCGCCTTGACCGCCAGCGCGACGGGATCGGCTCCCGTCTCCCCGGCGCCCTCTCCGGCCCCGGCCGGTCGTCCGGCACGCAGAAAAGCGGCGGCGGCCTCAGCATGACCGGGGTCGGCGTACCGCAGCCTGACGACGCGCAACCGGTCGAACTCCTCGCGGTGGGCGGCGAAGAAGTCCTCCACACGCCCCTCGACCATGTCCCGGCGCAGGGCCGCCACCGCCGCCTCGCTCGCCACGATCTCCTCCAGACGGGCATGGCTCAGGCCGCGCTCGGCCATCCACTCCCGTACCGCCTGTGCGGTCAGCAGCCCCCGGGCCCGGCGGAAGGCGTCCATGGCCTCTTGAAGCCGGTCAGTGGAGAGGTTCTGGTCGCGGACGTCCACAGCCTGCCCGACCAGGGCGGTGTTCACCAGACGCCTGGCGAGAGCGACATCGTCCCACAGCACGTCGAGCACCGAGACCACCTGCTGCATCGTGATGTCGATGCCGTTGACGCGCAGGACGAGCTGCTCACCGGAGCGCTGGCCTCCCCGCAGCGGCCAGGGGATCACCCGGTCCGGCGCGAAGGCCAGCGAGACGCTCCCCTCGGACGAGGGGAACAGCAGGTCGTAGTGGTACTCGTCGGTGGCCGCCTCGCGCTGCCACAGCAGCCGCATCCTCGTCTCCGGATACCGGGCGCGCAGTTCCGGCAGTCGCTCCCTGGCGTGCTCCGGCGACACACCGTCCAGCCCGCGCAGCCATTCCAGGGCGTCTCCCAGGAGATCGGGAGGTGTGGTCGGCATGGTCAGGCTCCTTCCAGTAACAGGTCGCAGACGGCCTCGCTGATCGGCAGGCCGGTCAGCCTCTCGATCCACAACCACTGCCCCTCGGGGTTGATCTCCAGGAACACATACCGGCCGTCCGGGGTCAGGACCAGGTCGAAGGCTCCGAAGGCGAGCCCGAGACGGTCCGTCATCGCCAGGCACCGGCGAGCGACCTCGTCCGGAAGCCGGTGCACGTGGTGCGGGGTTACCGCGAGGTCGTAGCGGCGCCAGTCCACCCTTGCCTGGTTGCTGTTCTGCGAGTGGATCTCGGCCGCGAACACCCGCCGGCCGACGACGGTGACCCGCAGTTCCAGCCGCTTGGGCACATACTGCTGCGCGATGACCGGGCAGAACCGCAGGGCCTCCGCGTACGCCAGATCGCGGGCCGAGACGAAGTCGCACTTGCGGATGACCGTGTGGCCCTCCGCGAGGTTCTCCACCCACGGCATGCCCAGGGGTTTGGTGATGATGTGCCCGTCATGGCGGTTGTGAAAGTCCCACAGGGCGTCCGCCTGGGTCGCGATCAGCGTCTCCGGGATCTCGAATCCCAGTTCGGCGGCCAGGATGAGCTGGGATGGCTTGTGCCCGGCCCGCTGGAGCATCGACTCCCGCGCGGGCACCGTACGGCACGGCAGGTGCTCCCAGAGGTCGGTGATCAGGTTCGCGCTCTCCTGGGCGGTGTAGACCGCCACCGAGGGGTCGGTGATCGCCGGGTGGGCCCCCGGTGGTCTCGGGCGTCGCCACCACAGGGCGGTCAGCGAGTCCAGGTCGAGCGTGCCGGACTCGGTGTGCAGCAGCCGCCGGGCGAGTCCGCGAGTGGTGTACGCCAGTTCGACGTGGGCCCGGGTGAGGTAGTCCCCGTTGTCGAAGACGGTGGTACGGGCGCCGCGTCCGGCCAGCAGGTGCCGGACGCGGTCGGCGTGTGGGTCGTGGTCACAGGTGAGGACGAGAACATGCGGGGGTGACACGGATCTCCTTGGAGAGCGGGCCTGCGCGCAGGTGACGGGCCACCGGGGAGAACAGGCCGCTCCGGACTCTCCCGCGTCCGGTGGACGGCGGCTACGGCCGGCTACACAGGCGACTGCTCGTTACCGGTCGACGTGGCAGCCGCCGGGCGGTTCGATGTAGCCCTGTCACCCGCGCCGGTCGAGGGCGCAGTAGCCGGGCGGGTCCAGGTAATACATCGTCACCTCGCACATCTGACCGCCGCTGACGACGCTCAGCTCGCTCTCGTCCAGCTCCATGCCGGCCGAGGTGATGTCCCCGAGTTCGGTACGCGGTGTCGTGTTCATGGGACGTTCCTCCTTTCCTCTTCGATGTGGAAAAGTGATGTCTCGCCCCATGCTGCGGATCTTGTCTTGCAGGTGACTTGGGAGCGACTGCGGGCACGCGGCCACGCCTCCTCAACAGGCGGTTTCCCCCGCGCCCTCCCCTGCCACGAGATGGGCGAGCACCGCCACAGCCGCGGCCGGTCCCGGCAGGTCGATCTCCCCGCGCCCCGGTACCCGGTCCACAATGTTCTCGGTGGCGGCGGGCAGGACAGCCCGAGCCCCTGGCCGCCCGCTCCACCACCACGAAGTGCCTGGCCCGCCAGTGGGCGATGGCCGGCAGACCGGTGAGGTGCTCACCGTTGAAATCCCCCTCCCGTGGGAGGGGGAGGATGTCACATGAAGTAACGCAGCCAGACGTACGCCCAGGCCATGAGCGTGCTCAGCACCGTCACCACGATTCCGTACTTGGTGAACTGCCAGAAACTGATCGGGTGACCCGTCCGCGCCGCGATCCCGATCGCGACCACGTTCGCGCTGGCCGCCACCGCCGTACCGTTGCCGCCGAAGTCGGCACCCAGCGCGAACGCCCACCACAGCGCCTGTCCGGTCGCCGCGTCGGGTGCCTGCGCCACGATCCCCTCGACGATCGGTGCCATCGTCGCGACATACGGGATGTTGTCGAAGAACGCGCCCAGCACGCTGGAACCGAACAGCAGCGACGTCGCCGCGAGGAAGTAGTCGTCGCCGACCGCCTCGATCGCCCACGTGCCCACCGTCGCGATCACGCCGGTCTCGACCAGACCCGCGACCATCACGAACAACCCGATGAAGAACACCAGCGTCGGCCACTCGACTTCCGACAGCACCTCGGAGACCGAGACCCGCGACAGCAGGAGCATCACTCCCGCTCCCACGAGCGCCACGATGGACGGCTCGATGTGCAGCACCGCGTGCAGCCCGAACCCCACCACCACCGCGGCGAGCACCGCCAGGCAGCGCACGAGCAGCTTGGGATCGGTGATCGCCCGCCGCTCCTGCAGTGCCATCACCGCGGCGACGTGCTCGGGGTTGTACTGGAAGGACCCTCTGAACAGCACCTTGGTCAGCAGCACGAAGGCGACGAAGACGACGACCACGACGGGCGCCATGTGCACCAGGAAGTCGTTGAACGTCAGTCCCGCCCTGCTGCCGATGATGATGTTGGGCGGGTCTCCGATGAGGGTCGCCGCACCGCCGATGTTGGAGGCCAGCACCTCCGCGATCAGGTACGGCTGGGCCGGAATCCGCAGCCGGTCGCACACGACCACCGTGACCGGCGCCACCAGCATGATCGTGGTGACGTTGTCGAGGAAGGGCGAGGCGATGGCGGTGATCACCATCAGCATGACCATGAGCCGGTAGGGATCGCCCTTGGAACGTTTCGCCGCCCAGATGGCCAGGTAGTCGAAGATCCCTGTCTGCTTGATGATCCCTACGATGATCATCATCCCGAGTAGCAGGAAGATGACGTTCCAGTCGATGCCCTCGTGCTCGGAGAAGAACACCTCGGAGCCCGGTATCAGCCCCAGAACCGCCATCGCGCCCGCGGCGACAAGGACCACCTTGACCTTGTTCACCTTTTCGGTGGCGATGAAGAAGAACGCGACGAGGAAGATCCCTAGGGCGAGCAGCGCGCTCAAGACTCACCGAGGCCGAAGACGGCCAGGCTGGTGAGAAGCCGCTCCAGGGTGATCGCCCCGGCCAGTGAGCCGTCGCGTTCCACCACTGCCACGATCGGACTGCGTATCCTGGCCATCAGCGCGGCCACCTCAAGCAGGTTCGCGTCCACCGGGACGGTCACCGGCCTGACGTGCTCGCGCGGCAGGCAGTCACCGACCGTGCGATTGCCCAGGTCCTGCCAGAACTGGTCCGCGTAGGCCTCGTCGATGGTTCTGGCCAGCGCGGGATCCTCCTGGTAGGAGCCGGGCACGGCCAGCCTCAGCACCTGGGTGCCCGGAAGTACCAGCTTGGGCCGCGAGCGGTCGTCCACGATGATGAGTCCGGGCAGGCGGCCGATCACCATGACCCGTACGGCCTTCGCGACGGAGTCACTCGTGGTGACCGTCGGAAGGCTCACCGCGATGTCGCGCGCTTGCATGGCACCTTCCTGTCGGGTGAGATGGCGCACCGCGGGCGGCGTGCTCACGGTGTCCCTCCTGCGATCTCGGCCATCCGCTGTTCGAGAATGGCCAGCCTGTCGTCCACCGACCGGCTGTGCAGGACCTGGGCGATCTGGTCTGCCTCGTCCTGCGCCAGGTGGATGGCCTGCGAGGGCTCATCACCCCCGCCGTACACCAAGATCCGCCGGGATCCGTTCCTGTCCACCATGACCGCCAGGTTCTGGCCGTCTCGGGTGACGAAGTGGAACAGGACCCCTTCACCGGGCACAGTCGTACGTGTGATGTTCATATCGGTGGTCACTCCCTTCCACTCGAAGCCGCGGTCACGAGGCGAGTCGTTCCGCCCAGCGGATCAGGTCCTCCTGGAGTCGCACCTCGACACGGGCGAGTGCCACGAGCGTCACCTCGACGCCCCAGTGGCAGGTCCCGTCATAGGCGTCGCCGGCGAGATCGACACACCGGGACAGCCGCGACAGATCGCGCTCCCCGACGTACCGGCGGATCTCGGCTTCGGCTGCGGCCAGCATGGCGGCGCCCGGCGAACCCGGATAGGAGGCGCACGCCGCGGGATCGGTGACCAGAGCCCGGGCGACCGCGTTGACGGTTATCGTGACACCGTCACGGGTGGCGGCTTCCAACCAGAGGATGCCGACATCGTTGGTACTCATCGCCTCTCCTGCCTGTTGGTGTCCGCCGCCCCTCCATCCCATCGGTGTCGCGGCTCTGTCACCATCAGGGCCAGCACCCATCTGATCAGGGGTGGAACGTGCAGAAGCGGCACGAGAAGATGGGAGACGCCCCCCATGGACAAGCCGTTCGGCGGCCGGGAGGCTGATGAGATGAGCGAGCGCCCCGAAAAGGTGACAGGAACGCGCAGCCCGGCGCGCATCCTGTTCAAACGCCTGTTCGTGATCAACGGACTGGTCTTCACGGTCGGCACGCTGGTGCTCGCTCTCTCCCCCGCCACCGTGTCCTCGCCGGTGCTGCTGACCGAGATCCCGGTGCTGACGGTCGGCCTGGCGCTGATACTGGCCGCCAACGCGCTGCTTCTGCGCACCAGCCTGGCCCCGCTCGAGGCGCTCACGGCCCTGATGCAGCGGGTGAATCTGCTGCATCCGCTGGACCGGCTGCCCAGCGACGGCAACGGCGATCTGACCCACCTGATCGACACGTTCAACGCGATGCTGGACCGGCTGGAGGCCGAGCACAGCGCCAGCAGCGCCCACGCCCTGGCCGCGCAGGAGGGCGAGCGACGGCGCATCGCCCGCGAGCTGCACGACGAGATCGGCCAGAGCCTCACCGTGGTCCTGCTGAGCCTCAAACACGCCGCCGACCGTGCACCCGACGATCTACGCGAGGAGCTGCGCGGGGTGCAGGAGAGCGTCCGCGCCAGCCTGGACGAGGTGGGGCAGGTCGCCCGCCGCCTGCGCCCCGGCGTGCTGGAGGATCTCGGCCTGCAGAGCGCCCTCAACGCGCTGAGCAGCGACTTCTCCCAGAGCAGCGGCGTTCCCGTGACCCGCAGGGTCGATCCAGAACTGCCCTCGCTGAGCGAGGACGTCGAACTGGTCATTTACCGCATCGCCCAGGAGGGCCTGACCAACGCGGCCAGGCACGCCTGCGCCTCCCGAGTCGAGCTGTCCCTGACCGCGGGGCCCAGCGGCCTGGAGTTGCGCATCACCGACAACGGCCGCGGTGGCGTGCGCCAGGACGGGGCGGGGATCCGCGGGATGCGCGAGCGCGCCATGCTCATCGGCGCCCGCCTGACCGTGACCTCTCCCCAGGGCGGCGGCACCGACGTCCGGCTCACCGTGCCGGCCGAGAACAAACAAGGAAGCCGATGAACCCCACCAGGATCCTGCTGGCCGACGACCACGCCCTGGTCCGCCGCGGGCTGCGGCTGATTCTGGACGCCGAGCCCGACCTCACCGTGGTGGCCGAGGCGGCCAACGGCGCCGAGGCGGTGGAGGCGGCCGTACCTGAGGCGGTCGACCTGGCGATCCTCGACATCGCGATGCCACGGATGACCGGCCTGCAGGCGGCCCGCGAGATCTCACGGCGCGCGCCCGGCATCCGGCTGCTGATCCTGTCGATGTACGACAACGAGCAGTACTTCTTCGAGGCGCTCAAGGCGGGGGCCTCGGGGTACGTGCTGAAGTCGGTGGCCGACCGTGACCTGCTGGAGGCGTGCAGGGCGGCGATGCGAGGCGAGCCGTTCCTGTATCCGGGCGCCGTCACCGCCCTGATCCGGCACTACCTGCAGCGCGACAGGCTGGGAGAGGCGATTCCGGAGAGCATCCTGACCCCGCGCGAGGAGGAGATCGTCAAGCTGATCGCCGAAGGCAACTCGGCCAAGCAGATCGCCGAGACCCTGTTCATCAGCGCGAAGACAGTCGATCGGCATCGGGCCAACATCCTGCAGAAACTCGGCATGCGCGACCGGCTCGACCTCACCAGGTACGCCATCCGCGCGGGCCTGATCGAGCCGTGAGGGCATCGGAGGACCTGGCCGCCCCCGCCGCTACTTCGTGACCTTCGGATCAGCCCGGCCCGCGTTCTTCCAGTACATCGGTGACCGGCCGCCGGATGCCCTCGCTCTCGTCGGAGGTGAAGCCCAGGCGCATGATCATCTGGGGGTGCTCGCCCGACAGCAGTTCCTGGCGCAGGAACTCCCGCAGGTGGAACATCTCCAGCGCCTGGGTGTGGAAGGCCGCGCTGACGTCGTAGGCGGAGGCGTGCAGCAGGACCCGCTGCAGCGCCTGGCCCGCCGCGATCCAGTCCTCGCGGGAGTCCCCCGGCGTGGTCAGCACCGCCACGGTTCCGGTGGAGGCGGAGCGGAACTGGTCGGCGTCGTCGCCCCAGGGGTGACCGTGGGTGTAGTCGCGCTGGGCGAAGTGCGGACGGGTCCGTCTGGGCTCGCGCGGGTAGCCCCGCGCCGGAACCCCGTCCGTGCGGGGGCTTCCCGGCGGCTGGGCCCAGCGGATCATCTCCAGGGTGAGCAGCCGGTTCTGGGACTGCACGTCCTCGGCTGCGCAGGTGAGCGCGGCGAGCACCCGGACGGCGGCCTCGGACCTGATCGGCGTCAACCGGGCCCCCTCGGCGCTCGCCTGGCAGACGAACGCCTCGATGAGACGGTCCGCCACGGGCACCTCGGTGAATCCGGCGCGGTGGGTGCGGCGGCGTTCGATCTCGGCGTACAGCAGCCGGGTGTGCTCGTCCGGGGCGACGGCCGCTCCCATCCGTACCGTCGCCAGCAGGGCGGGACGGTCGGGGTCGGGCAGCACGCGCATCTGCGGTTCACAGCCGAGCACGCGCAGCGCGAGCCGCACGTTCATCAGGGCGGCGCCGCAGCTGATCAGCATTTCCCGGCCCTCGGGATCGCCGAGCCGTAGTTTCCGCTCGCTGTCGGCCCGCAGGGCGATCTCCTCACCGTCGACGGCGAAGGACCACGGTTGAGTATTGTGCACCGATGGTGCCCACACGGCGGCCTGGACCGCCGTGTGGATCGCCGAGGTGATCTCCTCGGTGGTGCGAGCGATCATGACTCAGCCTCCATCACGGGTAAAGAAATCGTCAGCCCCGTGGGACCTGGGCAGGACGGGGACCAGGCGGAACATCCCCGTCATCAGCTCCGGCGGCTCCTCCTCCTCGGTGATCAGGCCGGCCACGGCCCGCAGCACGTCGGTGACGGTCACCATGCCCACCAGCCTGCTGGACTCCCCCAGCACGGGGATCGCGTCGACACCGGCGCCGATCATGGCCGCCGCCGCGTCGACCAGGCGCGCGTCGAGGGTGGTGTGCGGGCAGCGATGCTCGGCCAGCAACGAGTGGACCTGAGCGCGCGACTGCTCGACCGGGCCGCCTGACCAGCGGGCGGCGAGATCCTCCTGGGTGAGAACACCGCGCAGGCAGCCGTTCCGGTCGACGACCGGCAGGTGATGGACACCCGCGCGACGCATGATCTCCCAGGCCATGAGCGGGGACTCGTCGGGTTCGACGACGACCAGCGTCCGGCTCATCACCCGTGCCACCCTGAGGCTCTGCACGTCCATCACGCCTCACCCCGGGCATGGCGTGTCGTCGAACCCGGCACGGCGTCGTCGCCGGCCCACCAGGAAGGCGAGCCTTCCGTACCCGCCACCACCTGCGCTGTCATCTTCTCCCCCTCCGCCTCTCCCCTCCATCAGACCGGTTCCCCACGTTCTCCGCAGTGGCCGAAAGACCTGCTCGCCGGGGACTTCCGGCCCCCATCTTCGTACCCTGCCCGTGGTGGAATACCGGCTGAGGGGAACATCCCCGCGAGGGCGATTCACCCCGAGGCGGCCCGCCGCCCCGCCGGGTACTGTTTTCCTCTCGGAAGGGGAGAGGGGCGGTGGCCGAAAAACCCGCAAAGCCCCTGCACGGTCAGATTGACGATGCCAGATCTTTGCTCGTTCTGTTCTAATGGGAGATTTTGATGACCGAACATATGGCAACCCCGGGCGACCTGGGCCGCCGGCTGGCCAGGCGACGCGAGGAGTTGCAGCTGAGCCGCGAGCAACTGGCTGACCGGGCCGGCATCGACCCCGGATATCTCGGCTATCTGGAGGAGACCGCCGCCTCCCCCACCCTCGACACCGTGCGCAAACTGGCCACCGCCCTGAACACCGACATTGAGGAGCTCCTCGGCGCGACGATGAACCTGCCCTCCGGGCACGGCCGCCCCGCCCCCCACGCCCACCTGGAGAAGCTGCAGCCCGAGGAGTGCCTGCGGCTGATCTCCCCCGGCGGTGTCGGCAGGGTTGCCTTCGAGGAGCCCGCGGGACTGACGATCCTGCCGGTCAACTACGTACTGCACGACAACTCGGTGATCGTCCGCACCGCGGTCGGCGGTCCCCTCGACAGCAACCTGCGCACCGGCGTCCAGGGGGTCGAGTTCAAGATCTCATTCGAGATCGACCGGATCGACGACGCCGCCCGCGAAGGATGGAGCGTGCTCATCCGAGGTGGCGCCCACCACGTCTCCGCCGACGAGCAGGCCGAGGCCGCCGCCTCGGGAGTCGAGCCATGGGCGGGCGGCGACCGCGAGCTCTATCTCAGGATCGTCCCCAGCGAGATCACCGGACGGCGCATCCGGCACACTTCGTGACAACCGGCAGGACATTCGCCCGCCGCCGAGTCGGCGGGCGGTACCTCCGTGCCCTATCGGCGCCGCCCGGGAGAAAACGGCCCATCCGCTTACCGTGGCCAGGCTGAGCAGCGCGGATATCCACTCGGCAGCTGGGCAACAGGTGATTGTTTGATGGCCAGCTACTCAGGAGCACGGATATGTCAAGCGAGGAGACGGCGAAGAGCCGCCAGCTCGACCGGTACCGCGTCAACGCAGACGACGGCCCGCTCACGACCGACCAGGGCATTCGCGTCGAGGACAGCGACAACTCCCTGAGAGCCGGAGTGCGCGGCCCGACGCTGATGGAGGACTTCCACTTCCGGGAGAAGATCACCAGGTTCGACCACGAACGCATCCCCGAGCGCGTGGTGCACGCCAGGGGCGCCGGAGCCTACGGTTACTTCCGGCTCCATGACTCGCTGGAGGAGTTCACCTCGGCGCGTTTCCTGTGCGACACCTCGCTCACGACTCCGGTGTTCGTCAGGTTCTCCACGGTGGCGGGCTCACGCGGCTCGGCCGACACGGTGCGGGACGTGCGCGGTTTCGCGACCAAGTTCTACACCGAGCAGGGCAACTTCGACCTGGTCGGCAACAACTTCCCCGTCTTCTTCATCCAGGACGGCATCAAGTTCCCCGACTTCGTGCACGCGGTCAAGCCCGAGCCGCACAACGAGATCCCGCAGGCGCAGTCGGCCCACGACACCTTCTGGGACTTCGTCCAGCTCCAGCCGGAGACACTGCACATGATCATGTGGCTGATGAGCGATCGGGCCATCCCGCGCAGCTACCGGATGATGCAGGGCTTCGGAGTGCACACCTTCCGGCTGGTCAACGCCGAAGGGCGCGGTACGTTCGTCAAGTTCCACTGGCGGCCCGAGCTCGGTACCCACTCGCTGGTGTGGGACGAGGTACTGCGCCTGCAGGGCAACGACCCCGACTTCAACCGGCGTGACCTGTGGGACACGATCGAGGCCGGTACCCCGGCGCGCTGGGAGCTGGCCGTGCAGCTCGTGCCAGAGGAGCGGGAGCACGAGTTCGACTTCGACCTGCTCGACGCGACGAAGATCATCCCAGAGGAGGTGGTGCCGCTGCGCCCGGTGGGCACGCTGGTGCTCGACCGCAACCCCGACAACTTCTTCGCCGAGACCGAGCAGGTCGCCTTTCACGTGGCCAACGTGGTGCCGGGCATCGACTTCACCAACGACCCGCTGCTGCAGGCCAGGCTGTTCTCCTATCTCGACACGCAGCTCATCAGGCTCGGTGGCCCCAACTTCGCGCAGATCCCGGTCAACCGGCCGGTGGCCACGGTCAACAACGACCAGCGCGACGGTTACCACCAGGGCGCCGTCCACACCTCCCGCACCAGTTACTCGATCAACTCGATCAGCGGCGGCTGCCCCATGGCCGGGGACGGCTACGTCCACTACCAGGAGCGGGTGGACGGACGGAAGATCCGCGAGCGCAGTCCCAGCTTCGCCGACCACCACGGTCAGGCCCGGCTGTTCTGGAACAGCATGTCGGGCTGGGAGCGTGACCACATCGTCGCGGCCTTCCTGTTCGAGCTGGGCCATGTGCGGCGCAAGCCCATCAGAGAAGGCGTCCTCGCCCAGCTCGCCGGTGTCCACACGGAGCTGGCCACCCGGGTGGCCCAGGGGCTGGGCCTGCCGGTCCCACCGGCCCAGGACGGTCATGACCTGGCCTCTCCCGCGCTGAGCCAGGCCGCCCAGCCACCGGCCGGTATCGCCACCCGCAAGGTCGCGATCCTGGCGGCCGACGGAAGCGACGCGGACGCCCTGGCCCCGGTGCGGCAGGCGCTCGAAGACCGGGGAGCGATCTGCGAGGTGCTGGCGCCGCACGAGGGTCAGGCCGGACCGCTGAGCGTGGACCGTTCTTTGGGAACGGTCTCCTCGGTGCTCTACGACGCGGTCCTGCTGACCGACGGCGCGGCCCTGTCAGCCGTCGGGAACGCCGTCCACTTCGTCAGGGAGGCTTTCAAGCACGGCAAGGCCATCGGCGCGGTCGGCTCGGGCACGACGCTGCTGGAGGCCGCGGCGCTCCCCGGATCCCCGGGGGTGGTCACCGGAGGCGACGGCCTCAGCGAGGCGTTCGCCGAGGCGATCGCCGTCCACCGCCACCACGACCGCGACATCACCGGCTTCGCCGCCTGACTGCGGCAGAGGCCGGGAACCCAGAACGCCTGGTGATCGTTTGCTCTTCGGTCACGTTCAACGGACAAGCAGGAGAGGAAGCCGTGATCTTCAAACGGATGCTGGGAGCCTTCGGTGTCGGGGCCCCGTCGGTGGACACCGTCCTGTCCACCCCCCGCGTGCAACCCGGCGGGCTGCTGCGCGGCGAGGTAAGGATCAAGGGCGGCGACTTCGACGCCGACATCGAGTACATCACGCTTGGCCTGGTCACCCGGGTGGAATCTGAGCACGGCGAGGGTGAGCAGATCGGCCTGATGGAACTTCACCGTACACAGGTCTCTGGACCGTTCCGGCTGCGCAGCGGAGAGGACAGGACCGTCCCCTTCCAGTTCCCCGTCCCCTGGGAGGCACCGATCACCGAGATCGCCGGGCAGCACCTGCACGGCATGGGCATGGGGGTGCGCACCGAGCTGGCGATCGCCGCGGCGGTCGACAAGGGCGACATGGATCCGGTCGAGATCGAGCCGCTGGCCTCCCAGGAGGCGTTCCTGCGGGCGTTCTCCCAGCTCGGCTTCCACTTCAAGAGCGCCGACCTGGAGCATGGCCACATCTACGGGGTGAGCCAGCAGCTGCCGTTCTACCAGGAGATCGAGTTCTACCCGCCGCCCGCCTACTCCGGGCAGATCAACGAGGTCGAGCTGACCTTCATCGCCAACCCCGGTGGGCTGGACATCGTCCTGGAGGCCGACAAGCGTACCGGCGGCTACGGCTCCGGCGGTGACGCCTTCGGCCGCTGGCAGACCAGCCACCAGGAGGCGGCGCACCGCGACTGGGCCTCGGAGATCAACGGCTGGTTGGCCGCACTGTCCCAGTACTCGCACGGCGGCGGCGGTCACTACGGCGGCCACGACCCGTACGCCCACCAGGGCGGCCACGCCCCGTACGCCCACGGCGGTGGCCACGACCCGTACGCCCACCAGGGTGGTCACCATGGCGGTCACGGCGGTCACAGCGGTCCGGGAATGGGAGCGGTGGTGGCCGCCGGCGCGGCCGGCCTGGTCGGCGGCTACGTGGCCGCCGAGCTGGTCGAGGAGATCTTCGAAGACGAGGAAGAGGAGGAGTGACCGTGCCGGGTCCCGCCCGGTGAGCCCGGGCGGGGCAGGACGGTGACGGCCCGCCCCGCGACCTCGCGGGGCGGGCCGTCGTCATCCACTCAATCCGCCAGGTCCACGGTGTCGCGCAGCCTGGTCGGCTTGAGGAAGAGCACGGCGACGACGCCCACCGCGGCGATCGCGGCGGAGATCAGGAAGATGTGCCCGGTGGCATCGCCGTACGCCGCGCGCACGACGGTCCTCGCGGCTTCGGGCAGCGCCTCAAGGTTGAGGGTGCTGCCCCCGGAGCCGGACGGCCGGATGCCCGCCTTCGCGAAGCCCTCGGCGATACCGGTGGCCACCCGGCTGGCCAGGACCGCGCCCAGCACCGAGACTCCGATGGTGCCGCCCAGCGAGCGGAAGAAGGTGATGGCGCCGCTGGCGGCACCCAGTTCCCGCAGCGGGACGACGTTCTGGATGACCAGCACCAGGTTCTGCATGGACATGCCGACGCCGATGCCGACCAGCATCATCGCGGCCGAGATGAGCACCAGCGAGGTCTCGTGGTCGATGAGGGACAGGCCGAGGAATCCGAGGGTGAGCACCACGGAACCCGCCACGATGTACGGCTTGACCTTGCCGCTCTTGGACACGAGCCGCCCGGAGATCGTGGAGGAGAGCAGCACGCCGAACATCATCGGGATGGTCAGCAGCCCGGCCTGGGTGGGGCTGTAGCCACGACCGATCTGGAAGTACTGCCCCAGGAAGACCGCTCCGCCGAACATCGCCATGCCCACCGCGAGGCTGGCCACGATGGCCAGGGCGGGGGTGCGCCTGCGGACGATGTGTATCGGCACGACCGGCTCGCTGACCCGTGACTCCACCCAGGTGGCGACGGCCAGGATCAGAATCCCGCCGCCGGCCATGACCGCGGTCTGCCAGGAGATCCAGTCGAAGGAGTTGCCGACGAAGGTGATCCAGATGAGCAGGACGCTGACGCCCGCGGCGATCAGCGTGGCGCCCGCGTAGTCGATCTTGACATTCGGGCGGCGGACCGAGACCACCTTGAGCGTCTTGTGCAGCAGGACGAAGGCGATCGCCGTGAACGGCACGGCGATGAAGAAGCACCAGCGCCAGCCCAGCCATGAGGTGTCGGCGATCAGGCCGCCGAGGAGCGGGCCACCCACGGTGGCCACGGCCATCACCCCGCCCAGATAGCCGTTGTAGCGTCCCCGCTCCTTGGGGCTGATCATCGCGGCGATGATGACCTGGACCAGGACCTGCAGGGCCCCCATACCCAGGCCCTGGATGGCGCGGAAGGCGATGAGCTGGCCGGCGTTCTGCGCGAACCCGCAGGCCAGCGAGCTGAGCATGAAGATGACGATGGAGATCTGGAGGAGCAGCTTCTTGCTGAACAGGTCCGCCAGCCGGCCCCAGATCGGGGTGGAGGCGGTCGCGGCGAGCAGTGACGCGGTGATCACCCAGGTGTACTGGGACTGGGTCCCGTCGAGCGCGCCGATGATCTGTGGCAGCGCCACCGACACGATCGTGCCGCTGATCATCGCGACGAACAGCACCAGAAGCAGGCCGCTGAGCGCTTCGAGAATCTGCCGATGAGTCATCGGCTCCGTGCTTTGCGGCATGACCGCTTGGGTGCTCACACGACCTCCACGTACGGGTAACTGGAACAGGCCATGACACCATACATGCCCATTGAGAAAGTTTGCCCACTGGGCATATATGGTGTCAGGCGTTAGGCTGTCCGTGTTATGCAGATCACAATGGGGTTGCGCGAGCGCAAGAAGGCCGAGACGCGGCAGGCGGTTCACGAGGCCGCGCTACGGCTGACCGTGGAGCACGGCCTGGACCACGTCACCGTCGAGGCCATCGCCGACGCCGCCAACATCTCGCGACGAACCTTCTCCAACTACTTCGCCGGCAAGGAGGACGCCCTCCTCTACGGCGACGAGCAGCGCGTCCGCCTGCTGCTCGAGCGGGTCCGCACCCGCCCCGCAGAGGAATCGGCCTGGCGGGCGCTGCGCGGAGCGGTACACGATCTCTACAGCGAAGTGGGCGGACCGGAAAGGGAGTGGGTGATCCGCGCCAGGCTCGCCAAGAGGCACCCCTCGCTCCTGGCCAGGCAACTGGCCAACCACGCCAACCTCGAACGCGAGCTCGCCCAGGTCATCGCAGAGCGCGGCGGCGACTCCGAGACCAGCGCCCGATCTCGGGTGATGGCGGCCGCCTTCCTGGTCTCACTGCGCATCGCCACGCACATGTGGACCGACGAGTACGAGACCCGAACCCTGCGCGAGGTCATGGACGACGTCTTGGACGAGATGGCTCGCCCCTTCGACGGGGAGTGAACCGCGTCGGTTCTCGCGCCGCTCTCGAAGACCCGGCCGCCGATGGGGGCCGCCCGTACGAAGTTCCCAGGCCTTCGTACGGGTGGCTCACCCGAAGATCGCCTGGGCGAGGGTGAGACCGGCGAACACCGCTCCCAGGCCGGCGACGATCGAGGCGACGACGTTGGCGACGGCGAAGAACACCGCGCCGGTCTCGGCCAGCCGCAGCGTCTCGTAGGAGAACGTCGAGTACGTGGTCAGCGCCCCGCAGAAGCCGGTGCCCAGCAGCAACTGCACGCCGGTGCCCGCCGCCCCGGACAGTGCGGCCCCGGCCAGGACGCCCAGGATCAGCGAGCCAGCCACGTTGACCGTGAAGGTGCCCCAGGGGAAGACCGTGTCGTGGCGTGCCTGCACGGCCCGGTCGGTCAGGTAGCGCAACGGCGCGCCGACCGCGCCGCCGAGCAGCACCAGCAGCCAGTTCACTGCGCCCGTCCGTCACGGGGGCGAACGACCTCGACCTCGTCCAGAACGGCCAGGCTCTCGGTGAGCAGGTCGTCCAGCCGGGGCAGGAAGGCGCGGATCCGCTCCTCGGTATCGATGATCACGATGGTCACCGGCAGGTCGTCGGTCATCGACAGCAACCGGGTGGTGTGCACGATCGAGGTGGTCCCGAAACCCTCCACGCCGCGGAAGACCGATGCCCCGGCCAGCCCGGCGGCATGGGCGCGGTGCACGATCTCGCTGTACAGGGGGCGGTGGCGCCAGGTGTCGGTGTCGTCGGTGAAGATCGTCAACCGCAGCGCCCGTCCAGGCGGGATCATCGTATTCTCCTCACCAGGAGCCGGCGGGTGGCCCACGCGCCGGTGACCACCGCGGCCAGGGCCGCCAGGAGCGTCGCCGCCAGGTAGCCGAGTGCCAGGCCGGTCCTGCCACCGGAGACCAGGCGCTCGATGTCCAGGCAGTAGGTGGAGAAGGTGGTGAACCCGCCCAGCACTCCGGTGGCGAGGAACGGCCGCACCCAGGCCGGTGCCGTCCACACCTCGGTCAGCACCACCAGCAGGACCCCGATCAGCAGGCAGCCCACCACATTGACGCAGAACGTGGTCCACGGGAAGGAACCGGCCGCGGTCGGCCACAGCAGGGCGGCACCGTAACGGGCACCCGTGCCGATCGCGCCACCGGCGGCGATCATCGCCAGGACACCATAGTGCGAGCGACGCGGCCCGGGGGGATCGACTGGCTCGGTCACTGTCTCGAACCTCGCCTGTTTCGAGCGCATGCCTCTCCCTACACGCGGTGGATGCCCGGCACGACCTATCGGCGAGTAGGGACCGCCGACGGCAGCGGGGTGCCGCGCCTCGGGGACGGGCGGGCCGCACCGGCACGGATCCTCGGCCCTGCTCAGCCTAGCGCGATCACGTCCCGATCACCGTCACCGCCGCTCAGGACACCGTGTGGCAGGACCGTCCAGCCGCCGAAGGTACCCGATAACAGGGATGAAGTCCCATAGGTCACAATGATCGCCGGAGGTGGTGATGGTGATGCGGCGCGGGATCGCGGCGATCCTGATCTCGGCGGCGGCGTTCGGGCTCATGCCCGTCTTCGCCTCCTTCGCGTACGGCACGGGGATGTCGGTGACGACGCTCCTCATGCTGCGGTTCGCGATCGCGACGGCGGTGTTCCTCGGATGGCTGGGAGTGCGCGGCAGGCTCGGGCGGCTGACCGGACGGCAGTGGGCGACCCTCGCACTGCTGGGCGGCGGCATGTACGCGGCCCAGTCGCTGCTCTACTTCACGGCGGTCCAGCGCATCTCGCCGGCCCTCGCCGTACTGCTGCTGTACCTGTATCCGGCGCTCGTGTCCATCCTGTCGGCGGTGGTGGAGCGCACTCGCATGAGCTGGACCGTCGCCGGGCCGATCCTGGTGTCACTGGCCGGGCTGACCCTGGTGGTGGGCCGTCTGGACACCGGCCTCGACGTTCCCGGTCTGCTCGCGGCGGTCGGGGCCGCCGTGGCCTACGCCCTGTACATCATCGTGGGCAGCCGGGTCTCCGCCTCGCTGTCCCCCTCGGTCACCACGGCCTACCTGTCGATGTTCGCCACCGGCTCGTTCGCCCTGCTCGGGCTGGCATCGGGCGGGCTGGACCTCGGCTTCGCGCCGGCGGGCTGGGTCTGGGCGACGGCGGTGGCGCTCGTGTCGACGGTGCTCGCGATCGCCCTGTTCTTCGCCGGGGCCACGACGCTCGGCCCGGTACGCGCGTCGATTCTCAGCATGCTGGAGCCCGTCGTGACGGTGCTCGCCACCTGGCTGCTGCTGGGCGGGACCCTGACCTGGCAGCAACTCGCGGGGGGCGCGGTGGTGCTGGCCGGCGCTCTCTGGGGCATCCTGGCGAGCTCGGCCCGCGGCACCTCCCCGGCTGCGGAGAAGACCGCCGTGAAGGCGTCCTCCTAGCACCCGCAACCGGTCGGACAGCACTTCTTGTAGCGTGCCTACCGCGCCGGCGTCGTCCCCGGCCCGCCCCTGCCAGAACGCGAGACTGTGCCGGCCGTACGGCGGCGGAGCAGGCGCGGTATGGCGACGGTGAGCATGCCGACGCCGACGGAGACGGCCAGGGCGACGACGAAGATCACTGTGGGACGCCAAGGCCAGCCGGCCCCGGAAAGGCGCAGCTGTCCGACGGGATATTCGGAGAACTTGGCGGTGGTCCGGGCCGTGGCGCTGTCGGCATGGGCGGCGAGGTCACGGAGCATCGGGTCGAAACCGAACTCGCCGTCCCGCCGGCCGCCGCCGGGCAGTTCCGGTGTGAGACTCCGTCCTGACGCCCAGCTCGCCAGGGCGGGCGTCAGGTCGCCGCGCACGCCCGGAACCACGAACCGGTCCACACGCGGCACCGCCGTCCCCGCTGGTTCGGTGAGCAGGACCACACCGTGCCGCGTGGTGACCGTTCCGGTGGCGCTGATCGGGATCGCGCGGGCGCTGAAGGAGACACCGGAGTAGACCTCGAACGCCGCGGCGGCGTCGATCTCTCCCACTCCCTCCACCAGCCCGATGCCGATCGTGGGGCGCCACCAGGGGAACGCCGCGTTCAGCACGTACGGCAGGTCGGACAGGGCGAGGTGGTTCGGGGTGATCGCGGTGGAGCCGCCCAGACTCCAGCCGGGATAGTGGAGCGCGCTCCCGATCCGCTGGGCCTCCGCCGCGCCCGCGAACCGCTCGACCAGGCGTAGCGCGCCGACGGCGCCGGAGGTGATGCCCGCCGTGGTGGTGATCGCGCCGTCCTCCACATAGCGTTCGCCGCTCTGCCACCGCACCTTGGGGTGGTTCCGCTTCAGGGAGCCGATGTTGGCCCAGAAGGAGGTCGCCTGGCGATTGTCGAGCACACCGGCGGCCGCGAGGAGTTCCGAGCCCGCGCAGACGCCCAGCAGGCGGGCGCCGTACCGGGACCGCGCGGCGATCCACTCACGCAACGGCTTCTCCGCCGTGCCGGTGGGATCGATGACGGCGGGCACCACCACCACGTCCGGTTCGGAAACGGCGCCTGTCCCGACCTCTTCCAGGGTGTGGTCGGGCAGCAGGTGCAGACCGCCGGAAAGCGGGGACGGGGTTCGCCGGGCCGCGACGGTGTAGACGGCGAATCTTTCCGACCGGGCGAAGACCTCGTAGGGGGCGAGAACGTCGGCGGAGACCGAGCCGGCGTTGCTGACCACGATCGCGACAGTGATCCGTCCGCCGGGTATCGCCTTGGGGGCCGGCCAGCCCCGGGCAGGCGGGCGCTGATCAGACAGGGGGTAGCTCTGGCCCATCACGGTGGTGACACCGGCGGCGCAGATCCCGCCCAGGGAGGCGAGGAACAAGGCGGCGCCCAGCAGGACACGCCCGATCCGGCGCACGACGGGCATGGTCAGACCGCTGTGGACAGGGGACACAGGAGGCTCTCTTCTGTGACGGCCATTGAAGCATAGCGAAATCACGGCAGCGCGATCGGCGCCGTGAAAGGGGAATCAGGGTGAGGTATGCCGCTCAGCGCGCGTGCTTGCGCGCCGCGGACGGGGGCATCCCGTACCGGGCGGAGAACAGGCGGCGGAAGTGCCGGACATCGCGGAAGCCACAACGGCTCGCTACGGCATCCACGCCGAGGTCCGTGTCGGCCAGCAGCCTCGAAGCCCGTTCCAGGCGCAGTTGCTGCTGGTATTCCAGGGGGCTGATGCCGATCGACGTGCTGAACGCCCGGCTCAGACCGCGCGGGGACAGGTGTGCCACCACGGCCAACTCGGCGAGGGTGTGTGGGGTGTCCAGGTGCTGGGCGAGATGGTCCTGTACGCGGTGGACGGCCGGATGCAGGTGCGAACGGTGCTGGAGAAAGGGACTGATCTGGGTCGCCGAACCGTTTCGCCGCAGATAGACCACCAGTTCCCGGGCGACCGCGGCGGCGAGGGCGGGGCCGTGGTCGCGTTCCACCAGCGACAGCGCCAGATCGATCCCGGCTGAGATCCCCGCGCTGGTGCTCACCGGGCCGTCGTGGACGTACAGCACCCCGTCCTGGACCCGGGCCGCCGGGTATCTCTGCCGCATCGCCTCGATGAGCGACCAGTGGGTGGTGCACCGGCGTCCGTCCAGCAGCCCTGCCTCGCCCAGCGCCGCCGCGCCGCTGCACACCGACGCTATCCGGGCCCCGCAGCGCTGTGCCGTACGCAGCCATTGCGTCACCGAGTCGGGAACCAACGGCTCGCCCGGCTGAAGATCCCTCAGCCGGGGTCCCGGCACCAGCACCAGGTCACCGGGCTCGGTCGGCAGCAGACCGCCGAGTCCGGCCAGCCTCAGTCCCTGTGCCGACACCGCCTCTTCGGCATCGGACACGAACTCCAGCCGGTAATCGGCACCCAGATGCGCCGCGGTGTCGAAAACCTGCGCAGGACCGCCCAGGTCCAGCAGGTTCACGTCCGGCAGGACCAGCACCACCACCCGGCCCGTACTCGTCACTCGCTCACTCACGGCGCCTACGCTAGACCGCCCGCACCATGATCCGGGAGGGCTGTACGTACTGTGCACCGGACGGATCGGGCACTCGTCGATCCGTCCGGTGCGTAGTCGGTGATGAGCGTCGTCCTGCTCGGCCCGGCCTTGGTGCTGTTCCCCTTCGGCCTCATGGCGGAATCCTGGGCGATGAAGATCGGAGCGGGCGCGCCGGTGGCGGTCATGACCGGAGGATCCATACTCAGCCGGTGAAGCGCCGGTCAGGCCGGTGCGGCCCGATTCGAGGTCGGCCGCTCAGCGCTTGTCGCGGTGATGGTCGAGCAGGCGGATGAGCAGGCTCATGGTGGCGGCGCCGGCGGC